>DRKE01000395.1 GCA_011051925.1 Deltaproteobacteria bacterium | reverse complement strand
GCCTTCTCGTTTCTGGCCATCACGCGGGCGAAGCCCGACGTGATGAGACTCGTCGGGAGGGCGACCAGTCCGATTCCGAGGATCGTGATGAACGAGGTGATCGCCTTGCCCAGCGGCGTGATCGGCGCGACGTCACCGTATCCCACGGTCGTCAGCGTGCAGACCGCCCACCACATCGCCGCCGGAATCGAGCCGAAGGCTTCCGGCTGGGCACGATGTTCCACGAGGTGCAGGGCGCTCGCCGACAGGATGATCGCGATGCCCAGCAGGAAGAAGGCGGCAGCGAACGCACTGCGCTGCATCCGGAAGACTTCGCCCAGTCGCCCCATCGCGTTCGAATAGCGCGTGAGCTTGATCGTCCGAAGCAGCCGCAGGATCCTGAGGAACCGGAGGTCGAAGGTCAGATGGGCCGTGAGATAGAATGGCGCGATGGCCAGGATGTCGATGATGGCCATCGGCGAAAGGACGTAGCGGAGGCGCTTCCGCCAGGCGGGTGACGCGTCGCCTGGCGCCTCGCGAGCCGCCCAGATCCGACATACGAGTTCTGCCGTGAAGGCGGCGACCGAGACCTCTTCGAAACCGATGAAGAGGTCCTTGTAGGCATGGCCGAGGCTTTCGACGGACTCGAGGATGACGGCGAAGACGTTTCCGACGACGAGGGCCATCAGGAGGGTGTCGACGATGCGACTCAGATGGTCATCCGGGCGAGCGACCTCCATCACTTCGTAGGTTCGTTTGCGGATGCGTGCGACCACTCCCATGGCCCGTCCAATCGGTCGGATCCACACCCGGCGAGAGTCCGTCGGGCGGATTTCCGGAAATCCCGGGGCGGGAGGGCCCGTTGCTGGAGGGTACGCCCGAGGCCCGCTCCGAGGAACCCTCGGCCGGTCCCGAGGCCGCGGGGGGCATCCCAGTGGGCGGGACATCTCCCGGGCGCGTTCTGGCGGGGATTGCGGAATCCTTCATGGCCGATGGCCCCGATCGCCCCTTCGCTATCGTGAGCCGGCTCCACCGTCCGGCCCCGGACGGTGGCGCATCCGGGGAGCGGTCAGCATGGAATTCGAGACGCGTGCCATCCACGTCGGACAGGAGCCCGATCCGGAAACCGGCGCCGTCATTCCCCCGATCCATTTGACGTCGACCTTTGCCCAGGTCCGTCCGGGCGAAACGCTCGGTTACGACTACACGCGATCGGGCAATCCCAACTTCACGAGACTTTCGACCACGCTGGCTTCCCTCGAAGGGGGCACCTTCGCGACGGTCTTCGGAAGCGGGATGGCCGCCATCACGGCCGTGCTCTCCGGTCTGCGGTCGGGCGATCGGGTTCTCGCGGAAGAGAACGTGTACGGCTGCACCTTCCGGATCTTCGACCGTGTCTTCGAGAAATTCGGCTTGACCGTCGAATACGTCGACTTCGCGAACCCGGAGGAGTACGGGGCGATCGAACGCTTTCGGCCCGCCCTCGTCTGGCTGGAATCGCCGACGAACCCGATGCTGAAGATCCTCGACATCGCCGCGATCTCGGACGTGGCGAAAGATCTCGGCATACCGGTCCTCGTCGACAATACCTTCGCGTCGCCTTTCTTCCAGCGTCCACTCGAACTCGGCGCGACCCTCTCGCTATCGAGTACGACGAAATACGTGAACGGCCATTCCGATTGCCTCGGTGGCGTCGTCGTCACGAACGACGAGTCGTGGCAGCAGAAGATGATCTTCGCGCAGAAGGCGGTCGGGCTGAATCCGTCGCCTTTCGATGCATGGCTGATCTCCCGGGGCGTGAAGACGCTCGCGCTGCGGATGCGCTGCCATCACGAGAACGCATTGTCGATCGCGGCCCGGCTCGAGGGCTGTCCGTCCATCCGCTGGGTTCGGCATCCCTTTCTCGCTTCCCATCCGCAATTCGAGATGGCAAGACGGCAGATGAGCGGTGGTTCGGGGATCGTGACCTTCGAACTCGACGCCGATCTCGAGGCGACCCGGAGCTTCGTTTCGGGGCTGCGGCTCTTTGCCCTGGCGGAGAGTCTGGGGGGCGTCGAGTCACTCGTCGACCATCCCGCTTCGATGACCCATGCGAGCATTCCCCGGCCCGAGAGGGAGAAGGTGGGTATCTTCGACGGCCTGGTGCGGCTTTCCGTGGGCATCGAGGATGTCGACGATCTGATCGGGGATCTGGATCGCGCATTGGCTCGGGCGGGACTGACGGGGTTCGGCTGATCGGGGCGGGCAGGGCGAACGACGAGGCGATCGAGGAGATTGGAGAACATGCGGGAACCCCTTTGGAAGACCCGGCCCGGCGAGCCCTACGTGGCGACATTCGGAAGTCAGCGGATCAACGACTTCATCCACCTCTCGGAGGGTTTCTCGAACAGCTTCCTGATCACGACGGAGGAGGGCCGCATCGTCATCAATACGGGTCATTTTCACGAGGCGCCCTATCACAAGGCCAACTACGACGCGATCACGACAGCACCCACCCGCTACATCATCCTGACGCAAGGCCATGTCGACCACGTCGGCGGCGTCGATCATTTCCGGGAACCGGGAACGCAGGTCATCGCGCACGCGGGAAACGCGGAACATCAGGCCTACGACAAGCGACTCGCGCGCTTTCGTGGCGCACGTTCGGCCTTCGCGTTCAGGAAGAAGATCGGGGATGCCGTCGAGCGGGCACGAAAGGATTTCGGGGAACTCCCGGCGCAGGCCGTACCGATCCCGGACATCACGTTCGAGGATCGGTACGAATTCGGACTCGGTGGCCTGCGGGTCGAATTGATCGGTGTCCCGGGGGCCGAGACGAACGACTCGCTGGTCGTCTGGCTGCCCGAACACCGGATCTGTTTCCCCGGAAACCTCTTCGGCTGTCTCTTCGGGCATTTCCCGAATCTGGTGACGATTCGCGGCGATCGCTATCGCGACGCGCTCACCGTGGCCAAGGCGGTCCAGACGGTGATGGATCTCGATCCCGAGCTCCTGCTCGTCGGTCATCATCAGCCCGTCGAGGGTGCGGGCGTGATCCAGGAGGAGCTCGCGCGGCTTCGTGACGCGATCCTCTACGTCCATGACGAGACGGTCGCGGGCATGAATGCCGGGAAGGATCTGCATACGCTGCTCGACGAGATCCGGTTGCCACCCGGTCTCGAAGTCGGCGAGGGCTACGGCAAGGTTTCGTGGGGCGTGCAGGCGATCTGGGAGAACTACGCCGGCTGGTTCCATCACGAATCGACGACCGAACTCTATTCCGTCCCCCAGCGCGAGATCCATGGAGACCTCATCGATCTCGCAGGGGGAAGCGACGCCATCGTCGAACGTGCGCGCGCGCGATTCGAGGCCGGAGAGCCCGAGGCGGCGCTCCATCTGCTCGACATCCTGCTCTCCCGTCCCGAGCCGGTGCCTGCCGCCGTCGATCTCGCGATCGGGATCCATCGTTTCCTCGAGTCCAGGAGCACGAACTTCTGGCTCACGGCCTGGCTGCGCGATCAGGTCGAGCGGCTCGAGGCGCGCCGAAGCGATCAGGCGGAGCCAGGGAGGGGCGAATGAAACGAGCCAGGGCCGCTTTCGACTTTGACGGTGCGCAGGTCCTGGTCACGGGTGGATCGAGCGGAATCGGTCTGGCGATCGCGCGTGCTTTCGCCTCGAGCAACGCGAGGGTCGCGATCACCGGCCGACGGTCGAAGGCCTCGGACTATGACGTCGATCTCTCGGACTTCGAATACCGGCAGGCGGAGATGACCGATGATTCGAGCCTCGACGCCCTGGCCGGTTCTTTCTCGGAGATGGACATCCTCGTGAACAACGCGGGTGCGTCGCTGGTCGCCGACGACGAGTGGCGACCCGAGACCTTCGAGCGAGCGGTCCGGCTGGCTCTTTTCGCGTCCTTCCGCCTGGCCGTGTCATTCAAGGAACGGATCGCCAGGAGTCCGATCGAGGGCGGCGGCAGCGTCCTCAACATGGCGAGCATGTCGGCCTACCGCGCGGTTCCGATCGTTCCGGGCTACGGGGCGGCCAAGGCCGCGATCGTGCAGATGACGAAGAACATGGGGGCGGCCTGGGCCCGCGACAACGTCCGGGTGAACGCCGTCGCACCGGGATTGATCCAGAGCGCGATGACGGCGGTCATGATCGACACGCCGATGGCCGATCCGGAGATCGAACGGACGCCGATGAAACGTTGGGGCCTGCCGGAGGACGTCGCGCCGGCCTACCTCTTTCTCGCCAGTCCGGCAGCGCGTTTCATCACGGGACAGACGCTCTGTGTGGATGGCGGGCTCTCGATCGCCTGATCCGATCTCCTTCCCTCGATTCCTCGCGTCGCCGATCAGCGGGTCTGGGCGGCCCAACGGAGGCGCCAGTTCCGGAGAGCCGCGACGAGTTCCCTTGCCGTCTGGATCCGTTCGTCCGGATTCTTCGCGATACACCGCATGCAGATGTCTTCGAGCTGCCGGGGGATGTCGCGGTCGACGGCGATCTCGGAGGGGCGGGGCGGCGTGACGTTCCTCGCCTTTTCCAGGACCTCATGGACCTTGTCGCCCGAGATCATGTGCTGGCCGGAAAGGATCTCGTAGAGAACGACGCCGAGACTGTAGATGTCGGCCCGATGGTCGATGTCGACGGACTCGTCGATCTGTTCCGGCGACATGTAGAGCGCCGTCCCCTGGAGCTTGCCCTGGGAGGTGAGGCTCGGGTCGGCATCGGCGAGAAGCGGCATCTCGGGCACGTCTTCGGGCGACTCGTCCCAGACCTTGGCCAGACCCCAATCGAGCAGCAGGACTTCACCGAAGGGGCCCATCAGGATGTTCGCGGGCTTGACGTCCCGATGGATCACACGGTGGCTGTGGGCATAGTCGAGCGCGTTGGCCACCTGGATCAGGATCGTCACCATGCGGTGGAATCCATAGCCGTCGACCGGGAGCGTGCCCTCTTCGCCCGACGTGTCGAGGACCTCCCGGAGCGTATAGCCTTCGACGAGCTTCATCGTGAAGTAGTAGTGGCGCCGGCTGTCCCGGGAGAGCTCATAGATCGGGATCGTATTCGGGTGCTGGAGCATTGCCGTGACGCGTGCTTCGCGAAGAAAGCGTTTCTGCTCGAAGGGATCGTCGGCGATCTCCTTCAGCAGGCTCTTGTAGGCGACGGTCCGACTGAGGTGATAGTCCCGGCAGGATTGGATCAGGCATTTTCCGCCCCGGGCGATGGTCTTGAAATGCGAATAACGAAGGCCCGTGTTCATCACGTGCTCGGGCAGATCGAGATCCGTGTCCTTCAGGTAGACGGGGGGGTAGCTGTCCTTGGGGTGGGGAAAGAGCCGGGACATCGGTGATGGCTCCTGTCGTGGCCACATGCCGGCGGCGACATGTCTGCGGCGATTCTAGCCCAGAAGACCGCGTCGGAGCGCAGAGCCGTCCTGTTTCCGGCGGCGTGTCGTCGTGTCCGGCATGGCGGTCGAGGCGCGATTCTGGGCTTCGCGGTACGCTTCCACCCTCTCCGGGAGATCGGCTCCGGGAGCCCCGGAGTCGGGAAGGATCTCGCGCCCCTTGTCCTGCAATCGGTCTGTCTCGCTCGCGACGGTCATCGAAGCGATCCTGCTCTGCCTGCTGGTCGGCATGGTGGCCAACCCGGTCACGGCCTCGGATCGCGACGTGGCGATCGCGCTGGCCCGCGAGGGCCGCTGTGAAGTCGCGTTGGAGGCGTTGTCGGCCCTGGACGGGTTGCCCGAGACCGATCCCCTGGTGGCCCGAAGGATCGGAGAATGCGCGCTGCGCCTTCAACGATTCCGGGAGGCGGCCCGGGCGCTGGAGACGGCCCGGCGACTCGACCCTGACGCGCCGGGGGTCGACCTCCATCTCGCGATGGCCCATTTCCACCTCGGAAACCATGACGCTGCCGCGGAGGCGTTATCGAGAGCCCGGACGACGTCATCCGATCGGCCGGAATTCCTTCTCTATTCGGGTCTGCTGGCGATCGAGTCGGGCGACGATGATTCGGCCATCCGGAGTCTCGACGCCGCATCCCGATTGAGCGATCGCTCCGTCGAACCGGTGGCGTCTTTCCATCTCGGAAAGGCACTCGCCCGGGCTGGCGACCAGGAGCGGGCGAAGGCGGCCTTCGAGCGGGTGAAACGCCAGTTCCCGGACTCGGAATGGGCGAGGCAGGCGGATCGCGCTCTGGCCGCCATGCGCGAGGATTCCGGGATTCCGACCTGGGCATCCCTCGAGCTGGGCTTCGAGCATGACGACAATGCGCTCCTGCGAGGGCGGGGCGTGGGACGACCCGAGGAAGTGTCGGGACAGAGTGACGAACGGGGATACTGGTACCTGGATGTGGGCGCGCTTCTTCTCGACCAGCGCGATTGGAGTGGCGGGCTCACCCTCCGGTATGGCGGTACGGAGAACAACGAGCTCGAGCGCTTCGATACGCACGCGCCGGGGGGAAGCCTGTGGCTGGATCGGGCGCTCGGAACCGCGACGTTGCGTGCCCAATACGACTTCGATGCCGCCTGGATCGATTCCGATCCCTTCGTCCTGAGCCATCTCGTCAGTCTCTCCCTCTTCGAACCATGGTCCTCGGGCGGGAATACCGTTTTCTCGGTCGCGGTCGGGGTCGACGACTATCGCTATGACCGCCGCCCCGTTCCCGATGGTCCGCCCGGAGGAGGGACAGGGGATCCCTGTGCCGATCCCACGCGCCCCTGCAGTCCCTTCGGCGTCGATGAAGTCGACGAGACCGATCGCGACGGAACGGGTCTTCGCGTCGGGGTGATCCATCACGAGCCCCTGCCCTTCGAGAATGGCTGGTTCAAGCGGCCCTGGATCGAAGGGGGGTATCGTTACAGCCGCTACTGGAGCGAGGGACGGGAATACGACCATCAGCGCCACCAAGTCGAGATCGGTGCGGGCATCGAATTGCCGATGGCGCTGATCCTCCGTGTCGCGGGGCACTATGCATACGTTCCCCATGACCATCCCACGGTCTTTCCCGACCCTTCGGACGTCGTGATCGGCCAGCAATATCCGCTGGATTCCCGGAATCGTCGCGAGCACGAGACGGGAATCCGGATCCGTCTCGAACGCGCATTCGCCGAGCACGTCCTGGTCTCAACCCGTTGGAGCCGGACGCGAAACCGGTCGACGGCGGATGTCTTCGACTACACGCGGGACCTCTTCGGAATCTCGGTGCGAATCGGGCTCGGGGGCTGATCCGGGGTCGTCCCGGCGGACAGACCGGCGGCGGGATGTTAGGATGGTGCCATGGCGATTCGGATCCGAAACGGGAATCCCGGGCTGCTCCCGCTGTCGATCGCGATCGGGATATCCATCACGTTCGTCGCGTTCGCACCCGGAGTGGCGAATGCGGATGGGAAGCGCGGGGCATTGGCGCCACCGGGCCCCTGTGCGGAACGCCGGGTCGCCGCTGCGGGTGCCGACCTGTCGGAATTTTCCGTCGTGGGCCCGGTCACGTCGCTTTTCAGTCCCGTCGACGTGGCCGCCCAGCCCGCGAAGGCCGCACGACCGGCTCCCCCGGCATCCGCTGTCCTCGTCCGGCCGGGGCCTTGCGATCAGCCGGGAACGGGCTGTGGTCTGGTTTCGGTGTCGCGATCGGATGTGAATCCGCCTGTCCGGCCGGGCCGGCGTCCCTGATCGCCCTCCCGCTTCCGGTCGTTGCCGACCCCGATTCCAGCAAGGGCTTCCGACATGACGCAACGGATCTTCCCCTGGATACGCAACGGCCGGCCCGGGGGGAGATTGCCCCCGGCGTTGGGGATTTCCCGGAGAACACGGGTCGGACCGGAAGCGCCGGCTGGTTCCGGGCACCCGATCGACGACCGTGATCCTCCACCGGGTCCGACGGGATGAACGAGAACGCCTCGTCGTGGGAGGCAGCGGATGCGGAGCTGCTTCGGGCGGTCGCTCGGGATCGCGATCGCGATGCCTTCCGGAAGCTTTTCGACCGTTACCATTCGAGGGTATTCGGCTTTGTTCTTCGTAGGTTGCAGGATCGGGAGCTGGCCCGCGAGGTCTCGAGCGACGTCTTCGTCGAGATCTGGGTCCACGCGGGACGTTTCCGGGGCGAATCGAGGATCTCGTCCTGGATCTTCGGGATCGCGCATTTCAAGAGTCTCGAGGCCCATCGCCAGCGTCGTCGTTTCAAGCGAGCACGGGTGGTTTCGACCAAGGACGAGAGGATTTCCCGGGTCCCGGAACCCCATGAGTCGGGAACGAATCTGGAAGCCCGGCAGGACCTGAGGCGTGTCGGGGAGATGATGAAGCGTCTGCCTCGCGACCAATGCGAAGCCCTCGAACTGGTGGTCCTCGAGGGGGTCGATCTGGAGGAGGTTGCACGCCGGCAGGGGGTCTCGGTCGGGACGGTGAAGACGCGGGTTTCCCGGGCGCGTCGTACGCTGCGGCGTATCTTTGGAGCGGCGGAAGGAGCAGGCGGATGACGAGACCGAGAAATGCCCGCTGTCCCGAGAATGTCCTGGGCTGGATCGCCTGGTATGCGGACGACGCTCTGAGCGCGCGCCAGCGGGGCGCGGTCGAAGCGCATGCCGCGGAATGTGCCGACTGCCGTGCCGAGCTCGAGATCATCTCAGGA
The DNA here is from genome assembly GCA_011051925.1 of Deltaproteobacteria bacterium. Classification (GTDB taxonomy): domain Bacteria; phylum Myxococcota_A; class UBA9160; order UBA9160; family UBA4427; genus UBA4427. The sequence goes on along the minus strand of DRKE01000395.1, from coordinate 666 downwards.
GCGCCTTTCGAGATCGATCACGATCTTCCCGATCCCGATCGACTCTTCCGGGAGATCACGGCACGGATCGACGCGGTCGTCGAAGAGGAGGAGGGGGAAGAGGAAGGCGGAGACGAGGGGTCTTCCGTGATCCCCATCGTTCGCGGTGATCACTCGCGGCATACGGATGCGGAACTCGAACGCCTCGAACGCTTCATCCTGGACGATTCGTTCGATGGCCTGCTCGACGGATCGTCCGACCACACGGATGTCCCGGGGCTGCATGCGCCCGTCGAAGGCCCCCGCATTCTCCGGACGGCATGGATGGCAGCGGCTGCCCTGGCTCTTCTGTTCGTCGGGGGGCTCGGCGGGGCGCTCTTCACTTCCTTCGGTCCGGGGTTCGAGACCGCTTCGGGTCGGATCGATGCGGGGCCGGAAGGGGTCTACCACGCCGCGACCGTCGAGGCCGAGCCCGCCCTCGCGCCGGATGCGGGTCCCGCATTGGACGTCGTCTTCCGTGATGGCGCGACGGCGCACGAGATTTCCGAGGCGCTTCGATCGGTCGGGGTCTCGATCGTTGCCGGACCTTCGAGTCTGGGGGTCTACCGCCTGCGGGTCCAGGGGGAAGGCGCGCGGCGACCGACGGCCGCCGATGCGGCGGCCGTGGCCGAACGCCTGAAGACGCGG
>DRKE01000394.1 GCA_011051925.1 Deltaproteobacteria bacterium | reverse complement strand
CTCGAGCGGCGCCTCGAAGGCGGTGGTGCCCGGATCCGCACGGCGCTCGCGCGCTTCCAGGGCGAGCGGACCTGTCCCGACTGTCAGGGCACGCGCCTCCGGATCGAGGCATGTCACGTACGTGTGGGGGATCGTTCGCTTCCCGAGCTCCTGGCGCTTCCGATCTCCGAGCTCGTGGCCTTTTTCGAGTCCCTCGAACTGCCTCGGGGTCGGGCACGGATCGCGGAGCGGATCGAGGCCTCGCTCCGCGAGCGACTCGGCTTTCTCGAACGCGTGGGACTCGGCTATCTCAGCCTCGACCGACCCGCGGCGACCCTCTCGGGCGGCGAGGCCCAGCGGATCCGTCTTGCGACGCAGATCGGCGCCCGACTGATCGGGGTCCTCTACATCCTCGATGAGCCCTCGATCGGGCTCCATCCACGCGACAACGAGCGACTCCTCGAAAGCCTCGAGAGCCTCCGGGATCTCGGCAACAGCCTGATCGTCGTCGAGCACGACGAAGCGACGATCCGACGCGCGGATCACGTGATCGACATCGGTCCCGGCGCGGGGCGACACGGCGGGCGGATCGTCGCAGAGGGCAGCCCGGCGGACCTCGCTGAAAACCCCGATTCGATCACGGGACGTTTCCTTTCCGGATGCCGCCGGATCGAAGCGCCGACACGACGGCATGCCGATTTCTCACGAACGATCCGACTCGAAGGCTGCTCCGCCAACAACCTGCGCGATGTCGATCTCGAGATTCCCCTCGGTTGTCTCACGGTGGTCACCGGGGTTTCGGGCTCCGGAAAATCGACCCTCATCAACGACACGCTGCATCGCGTTCTCGCTCGCGAACTCCACGGCGCGAGAGTCAAGCCCGGTCCTTTCCGTGCGCTTCGCGGCATCGAAGAGATCGACAAGGTCGTCGACGTCGACCAGAGCCCGATCGGGCGCAGTCCCCGCAGCAATCCAGCCACGTATAGCGGCGCCTTCTCCGGCATCCGAAGCCTCTTCGCCCAGATTCCCGAAGCGCGCATCCGGGGTTGGGACGCGGGTCGCTTCTCCTTCAACGTGCCCGGCGGGCGATGCGAAGCCTGTGAGGGCGACGGGGCCATCCGGGTCGAGATGCCATTCCTGCCCGACGCCTATGTCCGTTGCGAGGTCTGCGCCGGAAGGCGCTACGATCGGGCGACTCTCGCGATCCGCTACCGAGGGAAGAGCATTGCGGACGTGCTCGAGATGACGGCCCAGGACGCGCTCGCACTCTTCGACAACGTCCCCCCGATCGCGCGGCCGCTTCGGGCCCTCGACGAGGTCGGGCTCGGCTATGTCCACCTGGGTCAATCGGGAACCACGCTCTCTGGCGGCGAGGCGCAGCGCATGAAGCTCGCGAAGGAACTCGCACGGAAGAGCACCGGAAGAACCCTCTATCTGCTCGACGAACCCACGACCGGCCTGCATTTCGTCGATGTCGAGCGGCTTCTCGGTCTCGTCGATCGGTTGGTGGATCGCGGGAATACGGTCGTCGTGATCGAACACAATCTCGATGTCATCCGCTATGCGGATCATGTCGTCGATCTCGGACCGGAAGGAGGCGCCGGGGGGGGCCGGATCGTCGCGACGGGTCCACCGGAAGCGATCATGCGCTGCCCCGATTCCCATACTGGTCGCGCATTGGCCGAGGCGCTTGCATGATGAATCGGCATGAAGAGAGGAAGGCGAAACCGGAGGGTCCCTATCCTGATGTCCGAAGCGCATTCACGCTGACGCTGCTCGCGATGATCGCGGCGGGTTTCACGGGGGTGGCCTTCATCGATTTCGGATTGTTGGCCGCGGTGGGGATCGGCCAGGCGATCGGCGTCGGTGCGATCGCAACGATGGGCGCCCAACGGGTCGCCGAGCCCCAGGCCGAACGACTGGGGCTGCGCGCCCTCGATCCCGCAGCGATCCCGGCGATCCTCTGCCTGACGCCCGCGATCCTGCTCGTGAGCGAACTGGACAACCACGCCGCAGACTGGTCACGAACGACGGAAAGCACGATCGAACGGAGCGCGCCGGCCCCGAACACGGAGATCGAGCCCGCGGACATCGCGAACGACGGAACGATCGGTATCGATTCCGCCGGGGACGGGGACGGGATCGGAAGCCCGCCGCACGGATTCGACCCGGTCGAAGCGAACGCCGGCTCCGCGAGCGAGCCGGCGTCGCCCATCATCGATCCGGACGACCCCTGGAGTCTCGTCCAGGCGCTGATCGTCATGGTCGGGATCTCCCCCGTCGTGGAGGAGTTCCTGTTTCGCGGGGTCATCCAGCAGGGTCTCGTCCAGCGCCTGGGGCTCGTCCGGGGCGTCGCGATGGTGGCCCTGTTGTGGACCCTGCTGCGGCCGGCACCGCTGGCCGGCTGGACGCGTTTCTTCGCGGCAGCCCTGGCTTCGTTCGCGATGGGTTGGGCCCTGGGCATCGTCCGCATCGCGACCCGCTCGATTCTCGGCTCGATCCTGCTGGCCAGCAGTTGGGCCGCCGTCGGACTTGCCGCGGTCGCGCTCGAAGGTCGCGTGGACCTGCCTGGCCTGAATGTCGAGGACAGCCATCTCCCGCTCGTCGTCACCCTGTCCAGCCTGCTGGTCGTGGGATGGGCGGGTTGGATGACGTTCCAGGAGGCCGAGCGTCAGTTCGGGATCGAGGCGGGG
>DRKE01000393.1 GCA_011051925.1 Deltaproteobacteria bacterium | reverse complement strand
GTCGCGCGGATCCGCTCGGGGAACCGATCCCGGCGATGCGTCCGGCGTCGATCGCGACATCGGCTTCGAAGGGCTCGGCGCCGCTGCCATCGAGCACCCGTACATTGCGAATCACCAGATCGGTCATGTCCTGATTCCCTCCCGCCGTAGAGGGTACAATCTGTACCGCGGAAGCCCGTCTGTCGGAAGTGCTTCAGGTCTCCATGGATGCCGCCGATCCGCGTACGGACGCAATCGTGGTCGTCCGGAGAAGGTGAGACGATGCTCGGCCACCACCGCCCCGCACGGTGTTCGTGGCCTCTCGACACGAGATGCCCCCGCCGAGAGAGTCCGCGGACGCACGAGAGGGGCAGCGCCTCGCGGCGCTCTGCGGCTGCACGGGATGTCACGGACCAGCGCTCTCAGGCAAGATCGTATTCCATGGTCTTCCCGGCGTTTTCTACCCGCGCACCGACCAGGGCGATCCTTCGGGCGCCTGGAATTCGAGCTGGCGGAAAGACAAGGACTGGATTGCGACAACCGAGCGCTAGTCGAGATGCCTTCGGTCGCGGAGCGACCAAAGGGCATTGGGACAGGCTCTCAATGCCGAGCCGACGTCAGCACGAGATCGACGATCCCGCTCGCCAGCCGGTCCGGAACGGCCGGTCCGGTCAGGAGCAGCCGCAGGTACACGGGCCCAAGAATCGCATCGATGGAGGCGAAGCCCGGGAGGGCGGCGACGGGCCGGAACCGCGTCGTCCGGATTCGGCACGCGCTCAAGCCCCCCCCAGTTCACGGGCCAGGGCGGCCAGTGCTTTCTTCATCAGGCCGAGCAGGGCCGAAGCATCCGTCGTCTCCGGGTCGATGTGTTGCGCGATGAAGAGGCCATCGGCCACGGCGAGCGCGAGGATCGCGAAGGACCTCGCCAGAAGGGCCGCATTCTCGTTGCCATGCGATTCGAGCAGTTGTCCCAACTCCTTCTCGAATCCATCCCGCGCACGGGCACGGACCCGACGGATGACTTCGAGGGACGCCTCGTCGACTTCCCGACGCTCGAGAGCGATCAGGATGAGCAGGCGAAGAAACTCGGGATGATCCGCAAAGGAGGACGCGACCTCCGCCGAAGCCAGACGGGAGCCGGGTAGCGATTCGAACCATTGCCGGGCGCCCTCCTCGATGACGGCGCCCAACAAGGCCTCCTTGTTCTCGAAATGCCAGTAGATGGATCCCGAGGGCAGCCCGGATTTCTCACTCACCGCCGCGATGCTCGTGCCCGCAAACCCGCGTTCCGCCATCAGGGCAGCGGCGGCGGCGATGATCCTTCGTCGTGACTCGATGCCCAGTCTTTCGCGCTGTGTCGGTCCCGTCATGACCGGTGCGCGCCCGCTCCACGAGGCCGACCGGCCTCGTCCCTCGTTCCATGGAGAAACGAGCGCGCTCGGTCGGCCTCCTCGGAGTTCGAACCGGGGGGCTCCATTCGCATGTCAGGACGTCGCTCCGAAGGGGCGCGTGGCCGTCGGCGGACGATGGCCCCAGCTGCTCAGACGATCATAGGTGGTCGTCTCCCAGATCGCATCGTCGACCTTGAGGCCGCCGCATCCGATCTCGACGTCGAAACCGGAGGGGCTCTTCGCGTAGAACGAGAACATCCGATCGTTCGGGTGTTGTCCGAGCTCGTTCGCGATCCCGAATCCCAGATCGCGGCAGCGGTCATACGCCCTGCCTACATCGACCATCTCGCGAACCTCGAGCATGAAATGGTGGATTCGTTTCGCGAGTGGCAGCGCGCCGAACGCCACCGTGTGATGGCGTGCATTCGCATGCAGGAACGTCGCACGAACGACGACCCCCGGCGCCAGCTCCTCCTCGATCCAGTCGGAGACCCGCATGCCCAGGAGATCACGATAGAAGCGATTCGTGGCCTCGACGTCCCGGGCGACGATCAGGACATGGCCGAGTCCTTCCTCGCCCGTGGAGAAGCCCGAAGGCATCCGGTCCGACTGGAAGGGCTCACCGGATCGCTCGGGACCGCAGAAGAGCTCGATCGGAATGCCGTTGGGGTCCGTCAGTCGGAAGAGCCGATCGACCCGGCGCGCTGTGGCCATCTCCGGTGCCCCTTCGCTGACCTCGACCCCGGCCGCTTCGAGCGCCTGCGCGAGGCTTCGCAAGGACGCCTCGTCCGCCATTTCGAATCCGGCATAGGCGAGGTCATCGCCCGGGCCGGGATGAAGGACGATCCGCTGGGCATTTTCGTCCATGCGAAACACGAGCGAGCCGTCGTCGAGTCGGTCGGCGAGCATCAGACCCAGGGCCTCTGTCGCGAAGCCCTCCCAGGCTTCGAGATCCCGGACTTCGAAGCCGAGGTATCCGAGGCGGGAAATCCTGGACATGGCGTTTCTCCTTCGCTCGGGAACTCCCGGAAGATCAGAGCATGAAATCGTGCGGGGCCTGATCGGGATGCAGCTCCGTAAAGCCATAACTCAGCGCGGCGTTGTCGGGGTTGTGGAACGCATGGGCGCGCATCGCATGGACATCCCGGAAATATCGCTGCATCGGATTGTCGAGATAGATCCCGTGGCCACCACTGCCCTCGAAGAGCAGGTCCACGGCGCGGACACAGCGTTGAACGATGTTGCATCCGGTCCAGCGTGCCTTCGCCCGCAGCTCGATCGGAATCTTCTCGCCCGCATCCGCAATGGCCCACATCTGCGTCCAGGTGGCGCTCATCTCGGCCTTCGCCGCGTCGATCTCGGCCACCGCCGTCGCGATGCGGCGCTGGGCAAAGGGATCGTCGGCCACTCGAGCACCCGCCAGAGCCGAAACCTTCTCCCGAATGTAGCCGCGGTAGTAGTCGAGCGCGCCCTGGGCCGCCCCGATCGCAGGCGCCGTGATGGCGAAGGCAAAGACGCAACCGAAGGGGAGCCGGAAAAGCGTCCCGGGATTGTCCGCCTGCCCGGGATTGTCGAGGTTGTAGGCGTCGATGAACCTGTGCGTGCGATGCTCCGGTACGAAGGCATTCTCGACTTCGATGTCCTTGCTGCCCGTCCCGCAGAGACCCGACACGTGCCAGTTGTCGACGATCTCGTAGTCGCTCCGCGGGACGAGAAAGGTTCGCTGGTCGGGAATCGGCCCCTCCCCCGGCGCCCGACCGCCGAGCAGGACCCATTGACAGGGATCGCAGCCACTCGAGAAGGACCAGCGACCGGAGAGCCGGAAGCCTCCGTCGACGCGCTCGACCCGTCCGGTTGGCGCGTAGGAAGAGCTCGACTGGATGCCGCTATCGTCTCCCCAGACATCTCGCTGGGCCCGGTCCGGAAAGAGACCGAGCTGCCAGTTGTGGATTCCGATCACACCCAGGACCCAGCCCGTCGAGGGACACGCCGCGGCGACCTCGGCGATCGCCTGGTAGAAGGTCAGCGGTTTCAATTCGTATCCGCCATGGCGGACGGGTTGCATCGCGCGGAAGAGTCCCGCCTCCTGGAACTCCTTGAAGGTCTCCTCCGGCAGCCTCCGATCCGCCTCGCACGTCGCGGCCCGTCCGCGAATCCCGGGAATCAGGTCGCGAACCCGCTCGAGATAGGTCTGGTCATCCATGACATCCCTCTTGGTTGAACGTTCTAGAATGATCAACCAAGAGTAGGGCAGGATTTCCTGGCCACCAACCAGGGGGCAGCGATCGATCGGACCTCGGCACCCGCCCGATCCCGCGTCCCGCGGCCATCTTCCGGAGGAGTTGCCTTCTGACGCATTGCGTCGACCCCACTGTCCACCGCGTCGAAGGGACTTTCGAGACGGGCTCGAAGCAAGAGCCGAGATCAAAGGGAGGACATCGACAGTC
>DRKE01000392.1 GCA_011051925.1 Deltaproteobacteria bacterium | reverse complement strand
TGGTCGCCTGGCTCATCGGGGATTATGCGGTCTGGCTCGGCAATCTTCCGCGAAGCGAAGCGGGCTTCTTCCTCTTGATCGCGCTGGCGCTCGTGTGGCTGCGTCCGACGGTGGCGGAAAGTCGCATGGCGGCGGATGTCGAGGGGGGAAATCTCCCATGATCCTGCGCGGCCTGGCAACACTGGCCCTGATTGCGCTCTTTTGTCTCAACCTCGTGCTGCCGTCGACCTCCCTCGGGCGGCGGGGCCCCGAGAACCGGGTGCGAGAGGATGTCACGAGTCGATTGGCGATCGGCCACAGGCTGCCGCCCCTCGATCTCGTCGGACTCGACGGGCGGCATTTCACGCGTGAAGACCTGCTCGGCCATCGCGTTCTGCTCACCTTCGAACGCAGCGTCGATTGGTGACCCTTCACCAAGGCGCGGCTCGTGCAGCTGCGAGAAACCTTCGATGCCACGCCGGATCTGCGGATCGTCTGGGTGATGTCCGAGGCGCAGATCAACGAGCGGAGTCGGGCCTTCATCGACGAGCTCGGTCTGGCCGATCGCATCCTTTTCCTGGCCGATCCCCAGAGCCGATTGATCAAGGCGCTCGGCATCCTCAAGCACGATCCCGAGAACATCGAGATCGGGGTGCCCCACCCCACGACCCTGGTGCTGGACGAGAGCGGAACCGTGCAATTCGTCGATGTGCGGGAGAACTACCATTTCTGGCTGGATCCCGATGCCCTATCCGGTGTTCTTGCCCGTCTCGAATGATCGTGGCGTCCATCACAGCGATTCGGAAAGCGAAATAATCCCAACAGAATCGAAGGGTTCGCTTGCAGGACGCGCTCCGAGCCTCCATTATCTGGCCCGAACCAAGGAAGACCGAGGAGAGGCCCGGGCACGCGTGTCGCGCGAAACGGAGCTTCTCGTGGAGGCAACGACGGAGTCATGATGCGACGATTTTTCTCTTCGATGAACACGCGAATGGATGCGCGACTGATCCCGGTTCTTCTCGCGGTGGTTCTCGCCTTTGCGGCGGGATGTGCTTCGACACCGGAGCCCGCCGAGGAAACGGGTGATGTCGTCGACAGCGAATTCACGGACGCCACGGGTGATGCTTCCTCGATGGCCGAGTCGAACATGGATGACATGGCAGCGAGCCGCGACATCGAGATCCCGGCGGTCTACTTCGACTTCGATCGCTCCGACATCAAGCCCCAATACGAATCGATCCTTCGCACGGGCGCGATGGCGCTCAAGGATTCCGGCGCCTCCGTCACGATCGAGGGACACACGGACGAGCGCGGATCCGACGAGTACAACATCGCCCTGGGCGAGCGGCGTGCCGCGGCCGTCCGCAACTATCTCTACAACCTCGGCGTTCCGATGGAGCAGATGACGATCATCAGCTATGGCGAATCGCGACCGGCCGCGAACGGATCGGGGGAGGCGGTCTGGCGTCTGAACCGACGCGCCGAGTTCCGGGTCCACTGACAACGTCCTTGCAGGCAGTCGCCGCCGGACGCGAACCGGCGCAGACCGATCGAAGCCGATGAGCCCGTTTCGTCCCCGGACGAAGCGCTCATCGGCTTCGTCGCTTTCCAGGGGCGATCCGTCGGATCCGGCTCACCCGGGCCGCCGGTGTGGACCCGCGTTCGCCCGCTTGGCCGGCCGGCAGGCCAGGTGATACCTTGGGCGTCCGGGCCGATTCCGTGTCCGGTCGTTTTCAGCGTTCCCTGCGGATGCATCCGGGATCCTCTCCCCGGTCCTCCAGCTGAACGAGCAGACGAACAGGCCGGCGGATGCGGGCCGATGGAACGAACCCGAACCCAACGGATGAACGGAGAATGCCCATGCCCCTTCACGGTGGAAAGCTCGCAGCCAAGGCGCTCAAGGAGGCCGGCGTCGAAGTCGTCTTCACACTTTCGGGCGGTCATATCATGCCCCTCTACGATGGCTGCATCGACGAGGGGATCAAGATCATCGATGTCCGCCACGAACAGGCCGCCGTGCATGCCGCGGATGCCTGGGCGCGCTGCAATCCCGGAAAGATCGGCGTCGCGGCGATCACGGCCGGACCCGGCGTGACCGATGGCGTGACCGGGATCGCCAACGCCTGGCGCGCGAATTCCCCGATCCTGATCATCGGCGGACAGGGACCCTTCGAGAATCTCCGGCGAGGCTCGCTCCAGGAGATGGACCATCTCGGCGTGGTCCGTCCGATCACGAAATACTGTGATGCGATCTACCAGACCAAACGGATCCCGGAATACATCGAGCTCGCCGTCCGACACGCGGTGTCGGGCATCCCCGGCCCCGCCTATCTCGAGATCCCGATGGACATCTTCATGGGTTCGGTCGAGGACGAGGATGTCGTCATTCCGAGGATCCGAACGGAGGCGCCGCGGCTCTCGCCCGATCAGGGCGAGATCCGGAAGGCGATCGATCTGTTGCGCGAGGCGCGGCGACCGATGTTGATGGCCGGAACGAGCGTGAAGTGGTCGAAGGCCGCGCCCGAGATGAACCGCTTCATCGCCGAGACGCACATTCCGACCTACACGAACGGAATGGGGCGGGGCAGCGTCCCGCCGGATTCCCCCGAGTTCCTGAACCGCTCCCGCCGTGCCGCGCTCGAAAAGATCGACTGCATCATCCTGGCGGGCACCCTGCTCGATTTCCGGATGCGTTTCGGACAGACGATTCCCGCGGACGCCAAGATCATCCAGCTCGACATGGATGCGACCCTGATCGGCCAGAATCGCCAGACCGACGTACCCCTGGTCGGCAATCTCGCCTGTTCCTTCGAAGCCATGCTCGACGAGATGAAGAGTCAGAGCGTGCAGCTCGATTTCTCGGCCTGGCGTGACGAGCTCCGCGAGATCGAAACCGCGGCGGAAGCGAAGGTCCAGGCGAAGCTGAACAGCGACGAGGTGCCGATCGATCCGCAGCGGATGTGTCGCGAGTTGCGGGATTGGCTCGACACCCTCGACGAACCGATCGTGATCGGCGACGGGGGCGACATCGTCGCGACGGCGGCCAAGATCCTTCCCGTCCGCCGGGAGGGCGCCTGGATGGATCCCGGTCCGCTCGGGACGCTCGGCGTGGGGATGCCCTTCGCCCTGGCCGCGAAGCTCGCCCATCCCGACAATCCCGTCGTCATCATCTACGGGGACGGGTCCTTCGGCTTCAACGGCTTCGAGTTCGATACGGCCGTGCGCTTCGGCTTGCCGATCATCGGTGTGGTTGGAAACGACGCCGCCTGGGGTCAGATGATGCGGCCGCAGGGCGCGATGTACGGCTGGGACCGGCTCGAGGGCGTGCTGCTCAATCGAACGCGCTACGACAAGGTCGTCGAGGCGCTCGGTGGTCACGGCGAGCACGTGACGGAACCCGATCAGCTGCGGCCCGCGTTCGAACGGGCGGCGGCCTCGGGACTGCCCGCCTTGATCAACGTCGAAATCCGTCAGGATCGCGAATACAAGGGCGGCATCTACGTCTAGGCGGATTCCGGACCAGCGATCGGTCGGATCGGCCGGTCGGATCAGGGGGTGCTCTTGGAGCTTCGCGTCGAGCGGCGGCATCCCGACTCGATGGGCGGATGGGCTCTCGATGCGCTGGATCCCTGGCTCGATGCGCTGGGTCCGGTCGCGGTCGTGGACCTCGAGACGACGGGGCTGCCCGAGAGTCGCTCGGCGGAGATCCTCGAGATCGGCGTCGTCCTGCTCGATCCCGGCGAAACGACCGTGGGCCTCGCCTCGAGTCTGGTTCGGCCCACGCGATCGATCCCTGCTCCCGTCCGCCGCTTGACCGGCATCGAGGCGTCCCGGGTCGCCGAGGCCCCGCCCCTCGTCGTGCTTCGCGAGGATGTCCGCCGGCTCCTGGGCGATCGCGTCCTGGTCGCCCATCAGGCCGACTTCGAGCGGCATTTCCTGTCACGCGACATCGATCCCGCTCTCGGGCGCGCCCGCTATCTCGATACGCAGGAAATCCTTTCGCTCACCCATCCCGACGCCCCGGACCTGCGCCTCGAGACTTTCGCCCGGCAGCTGCTCGGCCGGGAGGAACGACATCGAGCCCTCGAGGATGCGATCGACACGGCCTGCATCCTCGCGCACATCGCGGCGGGAGCGCGAGCCGAGGAGGCACGCTACGGCGAGGTCCGGCGGATCCTCGCACGACATCTGCCGGGGTCGCCGTGGAGCGCCCTGCTCGGCAGCCGGCCTGCCTTTCCGCGTGAAGGGACGGGCGTCACGGATGCCGCGTCGGAGGTCGAGGCCCCCTTCCTGCAGATCGGCGAAACGACGGAAGAGCCCGTCCCCTTCGAACTCGATGCGATCCTGGCCGCGCTGGCCGATCCGGAACGGGGCCTGCGTCATTTTCCCGACTACCGCGTTCGCGATGAACAGCTCGAGCTGGCCCGGGAATTCGTGACGGTCCTGCGCGATGGCGGCGTGGCGCGCCTCGAAGGAGGAACGGGGGTCGGGAAATCCCTCGCCTACCTGGCGGCGGCGATTCCCTTCGCGATCGAACGTGCGGAAGCGGGCGCCCGGGAACCGGTCGTGCTCTCGACGCGGACGAAGCTGCTACAGGACCAGCTTCTCGGCAAGGACATCGCAGCGGCCGCCCGCTTTCTCGGCCACCCGGGACTGCGTGCCCTGTCGATCAAGGGCCGCGCCAACTACATCTGTGAGCGTCGCCTCTCGGCCGCCCTGGCGGGCTCGCGCGATCCCGCACTGCTTCCCGGATTGCGCGTCGATCATGCGATGCTCGAAGCCTGTGCGCGTCTCCGGCCCCACGGCGAGGTCGGGACCGTGCCCCCGGCGATCCTGCGCAACCATCCACGCCTGCGGGAACTCCTGCGGGCGAGCGTCGCGGCGAGGGCCGAGCAATGTTCCCGGGAGCAGTGCGCCATGGAACGCCGATGCCCCTTCGGTCGTCACCGCAAGGCCCTCGCCCGGGCCCATCTGGTCGTGGCGAATCATGACCTGTTGCTTCGCTGGCCGCCGGACTACCCGTCCTTCTCCCATGTGATCATGGACGAGGGACACGAAGTGGGGAGCGTGGCGGAAGAGGTCTATGCGCTTCGGGTGCGGCCGGAAGAGATCTCGGAGCGGCTCGACGAACTCTTCGGTGCGCCTGTCCGTCGGGGCCAGGGACGTTCTGCAACACAGGGTCTCGTGGCGTCGCCGGCGTCGCGCGCCAAGGAGAAGGCGCTCGCGCAGAACCGCCGGGATCTGATGCTCGAACTCGCCGGTCTCGGTCGCACGATGGGAGACCGGGCCGATGCCTTTGGCGGCGTCGAGCTGCCCATCGATGCGGAGAATGCGTTTCCGGTCGCGGCGGAGCTCGCCGAGAGCGCGGCGATCCGACTCGAAGCCCTCGCGGCGCACGCTGTTCGCGAAGGACCCGCTCCCCGGGATGTCGCCGGGCAGGATCGGGAGGGGAATCCGGTCCCTGGCGAGCGGGATCCCGATGGGTCGGAAGAGGTGGAGCGTGCGATCGGGGTCCACGGGGAAGCGCTGATGGCGGCGGCCAGCAGTCTTCGAACCGCCTTCGGGCCCGACAACCACGACCATGTCGGCGCCTTCGAGGGGCTCGAACCGCCGTGGGATCGCTGGTCCCTCGTGCTCCGACCCGTCGCGCCCGGGGAGGCCTTTCGGGAGGAGTTCCTCGGGCGCGTCGAAAGCCTGGCGGTCGTCTCGGCCACGCTTTTCGTGGGAGGTGACGATCATGCCGCACTCGGGGACCTCGGACTCGGCGAGGGCGATCTCGACGAGGCCTGGAGCCATTCGGTCGGCTCTCCGTTTCCCTACGACCAGGCGATGCGCGTCGTTGCGCTCCGAGGCGACGCGGAGCGGGTCGAAGAGACGGCGCAGACCCTCGCGATTCTCGCACGCACCCTTCGCGGCCGGACTCTCGGACTCTTCACCAGCCTCGCGCGGATGCGGGAAACCGCCGATCGACTCGCCAGCCTGCTCGCGGGAGAGGGCATCGAGATCCTGTTGCCGCGGCGGGCGGGCGATGATCCCGGAGCCCTTGTCGATCGGTTCCAGAAGGCACGGGGCGGTGCCGTCCTGCTGGGGGCACGCCGCTTCTGGCAGGGAATCGACGTGCGGGGGGACGACCTCCAGGCCGTCGTCATCGAGAAGCTGCCCTTCGACGTTCCGACCGAATTGCGTCGTCGGCGTGACGATCGATTGCGGGCGCAGGGAGACGATCCCTTCCGACGATCCGCCGTCGGGCGGATGCTGCTGCATCTGAAACAGATGGCCGGTCGGCTGATCCGGAGCGAGACCGATCGGGGCATCGTCGTGATCGTCGACGCCCGACTCGACCGCGGCTACTTCCGACGGCTCCCGGATGCCCTGCCGGCGGGCGCGAAGATCGAGATCGCCCCCCGGGAGGACCTGCCGCGGATCGCAGCCGAACTCGGCCTGGGACTGGCCGCCCGATCCGCCGAAGACGAAGACGGACCCGTCCGGAATGGCGGATCCAATGGATCGGAACCTGGATGGGTGTAAAGCAATACATGGTTCGATGGGCGACATTGACGTAGCCTGACCATGGGTCATCCTTGGCAGTCGGACGGGGGGCTCTCCGAGAATTTGCGAGAGATTTGCATACCGGACTGCGATCCATCGCTACGTTTTCCAGCCCGAAAGGCCTCCGCGAAGTCGTGGGGGGATGTGGGGGAAGACCACAGCAGGCCTCTTCTGGTCCGCGGGGAATCACTTCAACGCTCGAATCGACGGCCCCGTCGACGGGCCACCGACCCGGATCGGTGCATGACTCGTCGGGTCGTGCCATTCGCGACCGGACGGGAGTGAATTGAAAGGGACTCTTCTTGAGTACGAATTCGGCGACGACTCCGGCAACAGGCTCGGCGGGCGGCAAAGCATCCCCCGGGACCTATCCCGACAATGAATGGGCATTGATTCTCGGCGGCTCGAGTGGCTTCGGTCTGGCTACGGCCAAGCGTCTCGCGCGCGCGGGTCTCAACATCCTGATCGTCCATCGCGATCGACGCGGGGCGATGAAGACGATCCAACCGCATTTCGACGAACTCGCCGCGATCGGAACGGGTCTGCACATCTGGAACGCCGATGCGATCAGCCCCGAGAAGCGTGGCGAGACCCTCGACTCGATCGCCGAGGCGATCGGTCCCGAAGGTCGCATCCGCGTGCTGCTGCATTCGATCGCCTTCGGGAACCTCAAGCTGATCGCGCCCGAGAAGAAGGTGCCGCGGACGGCGGGGCCGGCGTTGGCGAAACGGCTCGGTGTCGATCCCGCGAAGCTGACGGAGATCGCGGACGAGCTTTTCGCCGAGGGTGAGGACGGCCTGCATCCGCTGACCTCGGCGCCCGTCTATCCCGACAGTTCGTATCTCGACGAGGAGGATTTCAGCCGGACCATCCTGGCGATGGGAACGAGCCTGCTGGGGTGGGTGCAGGATCTCTTCGCCCGAGGGCTCTTCGCGCCCGACACCCGCGTCTTCGGACTCACGAGCGAGGGAAACGAAGTGGCCTGGAAGGGCTACGCCGCCGTTTCTGCCGCCAAGGTTTCGCTCGAGGCGCTCTCGCGCTCGATCGCCGTGGAATTCGGTCCCCATGGCATTCGTTGCAACGTGATCCAGGCGGGTGTGACCGACACGCCCGCCCTGCGCGCGATTCCCGGGAGCGACCAGCTCAAGAGTCAGGCACGGCTGCGGAATCCCGGTGGACGGCTGACGACACCGGAGGATGTCGCGGGGGTGATCCATCTGCTCTCCCAGGACGAGGCGAGCTGGATCAACGGGGAGGTGATCCGCGTCGACGGGGGAGAGCATATTTCCGGTGCGACGCGATGAGCGCGGGCGGCTGAGGGCGGGGTCATGGGTCTGAACCTGCTGGGTCTGGGACATTTCCATCCCGCCAACGAGATCACGAATCGTTTCCTCGAAGATCTCGATATCGGGACGAGCGACGAGTGGATCCTCGAGCGAACGGGGATCCATGCGCGTCGTACGGCGTTGCCCCTCGACTACATCCGGGAAACCCGGAACCGGGACCCCCGGGCCGCGACCGAGGCGGCCGAGATCTCGAATGCCCAGGCGGGGGCCCGGGCGGCCGCGATGGCGCTCGCGCGGGCGGGCCGATCGGCCTCGGATGTCGGTCTGCTGATCGGCGGAGGCTGCGCCCCGGATACCGTGACGCCGGCGGAGGCCTGCAACATCGCGGCGGAACTCGGTGTCGAAGCGCCCTGTCTCGATATCGCATCGGCCTGTTCGAGCTTCATCGGCGGGGTCTACATGCTGTCGTTGATGGACCCAACGAAGCTGCCCGAGACGATCGTCCTGGTGACGGCGGAGCCGATGACCGGAACGGTCGACTACGGCGATCGCTCCTCGGCCGTGCTCTGGGGTGATGGGGCGCTGGCGGCGGTCTTCTCGACCCGGGAGCGAGGCCGGGCGACCGTGGTCGCGTCGACCCTGCGGACCGATCCCTCCGGTCGGGACAAGGTCGTCATTCCACGACTCGGCCATTTCCGGCAGGAGGGACGGACCGTCCAGAGCTTCGCGATCCGAAAGGCGTCGGACCTCTATCTCGCCATGCAGGAGACCTGGGAAGAAGACGATCGGACGTTCCATTTCATCGGCCACCAGGCGAATCTCCGGATGCTCGAATCCGTCTGCCGACGCTGCGGAATCCCCGAAGACCGCCATCATTCCAATGTCGCCTTCTTCGGAAACACGGGGGGAGCGAGTTCCGGAAGCGTGATCTCCCAGAACTGGGACAAATGGACCCGACGGGACGACATCTGCGTGGTGGGCCTGGGTGCGGGTCTCACCTGGGGGAGTTATCTCTTGCGCTTTGTCGAGGACGATGGAGCCCCATGCTGACCCATGCCGAATTCCTGAAACGCGAATCCTTCGCGCAGACCGATCTGCTCGCCTTCGCCTACGGCCGACTGATCGAGGATCCGCCCGAGGGTTTCCGCGCGCGTCTGCCGCTGCCCCCCATGTTGATGGTCGATCGGATCGATCACATCAGTGCGGAGAAGAGTCGTGGCACGATCTCGGCATCACGTGACGTGCGGATCGACGATTGGTTCTTCCATTGTCATTTCCTCGGCGATCCCGTCCAGCCCGGATGTCTCGGCCTCGATGGCGTCTGGCAGCTTCTCGGTTTCTATTGCAATTGGCGCGGCGGTGTCGGGACCGGTCGGGCGCTGGGATGCGGGGAGGTCGAATTCTTCGGCCAGATCCGCCCCCACGATCGGGTCATGCGATACGAGATCCAGGTGAAGCGCTACACGGAACTCAAGAACGCGGGCGCTTCGATGGTGGTCGGCGACGCGCAGGTCCTGATCGACGACGAGGAGATCTACACGGTCAAGGGCGCGCGGGTCGGCCTCTTTCGCGACATCGACTATCCGGACTATCCCTGGCCTTCGAAGAACGCCCATGGCGGGAGGAACGAACGATGAGCGATCGACCCGTTGCCCTGGTGACCGGCGGCGGAACCGGGATCGGTGCCGCCTGCTGTCGGCGTCTCGCGACCGACGGTTTTCGCGTCGGCATCCACTACCGGTCGAGCGAGGAGAAGGCCCGGAAGCTCGCGTCCGAACTCGGTGCCGAATCGGCCTTCACCGTGCGGGCCGATCTGATGGAGGCGGAGACCCTCGACGCGCTCGTGAAGGAGCTGAAGGAGGTCGCCGGTCGGGTCGACGTGCTCGTCAACAACGCGGGCTACAACGTGAACGCGCCGATGCTCGCGATGAAACTCGACGAATACGACGCGGTCGCCAGCATGGCCCGGGGAACCTGGTACCTGACGAAACTCGTCCTCCGCCGCTTCATGCTGCGCAAGGGAACGGGGCGGATCATCAACATCTCGAGTGTCGTCGGGCATACCGGGAATCCGGGACAGATCCCCTATACGATGGTGAAGGCCGGACTCGACGCCTTCACGAAATCCCTGGCCCAGGAGCTCGCCGGACGGGACATCCTCGTCAACGCGATCGCGCCGGGATTCATCGAGACCGAGATGACCCAGGAGCTTCCGGAAGAGGTCAAGGCGGGCATTCTCGCGAAGATCCCGATGGGTCGGACCGGCGAGGCCGACGAGATCGCGGATGTCGTATCCTTCCTGGCGACGCGTGGAAGCTACATCAACGGGAGCGTCCTCCACGTGAACGGGGGAATGTACGGTGGGTGATCGACTCACGACCGACGAAGTCCTCGCGATGGTTCCGCAACAGGATCCCTTTCGCTTCATCGATGAGATCGTCGAGCTCGATCCGGATCACATCGTCGCCCGGCATACCTTTTCGCCCGACGCGGATTTCTATCGGGGTCATTTCCCCGGCAATCCGATCACGCCCGGAGTGATCCTGATCGAGACCGCCGCCCAGGCCAGCGTCGTGGCCTTCGGCATCTACCTCTACGCGCTCGAGACGTCGCGCGAAGACGTCGGCAAGCTGCTCACGATCTTCACGGATTGCAACGTCGACTTTTCGGGTGCCGTCCGGCCGGGGGATCGGGTCCAGACGACCGGTCGGGTCCGCTTCTTCCGCCGCAAGAAGCTCCGGGCGGATTTCGAGATGGCGCTCGACGACGGGACGATCGTCTGTTCGGGCGAGCTGTCCGGAATGGGAGTGCCGCGATGAGTGGTTCGGACGAAAAGAAGAGGGTCGTCATCACGGGGCTCGGCGTGATCGCACCCAATGCGAACGGGGTCGCCGATTTCGAACTGGCCCTGCGCAAGGGCCGGTCGGGACTGAAACACCAGGAGAAGATGGTCGAGGCGAAGTTCGGCTGCACCGTGGCCGGTTCGCCCGTCGGTGTCGACGAACTCTGCGAGGAGACCTTTCGGGAGGAAGAACTTCTCGCGATGAACATGAACCATCGTTATGCGGCGCTCGCGGCACTCGAGGCCTGGCAGGACGCGGGTCTCGCACGACCGGACTACGATTCGGACGAGGTCGATTGGCGCTCCGGTGCGATCCTCGGGACCGGGATCGGCGGCATGGACACGATCGCGGAGAAGGTCGTGCCGCTCACGAACGCCGGAAAGATCCGCCGGATGGGTTCGGTCTGCGTCGAGCAGGTGATGGCGAGCGGGATCTCGGCACGTCTTTCGGGACTCCTCGCGCTGGGTAATCAGGTCACGACCAACTCGAGTGCCTGTAGCACGGGAACCGAGGCGCTTTCGATGGGTCTCGAGCGGATTCGCGCCGGCCTGGCGGATCGCATGCTTTGCGGCGGCGCCGAGGCCGCGAGCCACTACATCTGGTCGGGCTTCGACGCCATGCGCGTCCTGAACCGGGGATCGAACGACGAACCCGAGAAGGCGTCCCGGCCGATGAGCGCTTCGGCGGGCGGATTCATTCCCGGCGCCGGCGCCGGGGTCGTCCTGCTCGAGAGTCTCGAGAGCGCGCTCGAGCGGGGGGCCCGGATCCACGCGGAACTCAAGGGCTCGGCGGTCAACTGCGGCGGACAGCGGATGGGGGGCAGCATGACGGCGCCCAATCCGACGAGTGTCCAGCGCTGCATTCGCGAGGCGCTGGCCGACGCGGGGATCGGGCCCGATCAGGTCGACGTGATCAACGGCCATCTGACGGCGACGGGAGCCGATCCCAGGGAAGTCGAGGCGTGGGCGAAGGCGCTCGAACGCGAGCCCGGAGGCCTTCCCCCGATCACGGCGACCAAGAGCATGATCGGACATGCTCTCGGCGCGGCCGGCGGGATCGAGTCCGTCGCTTCGATCCTGATGGTGGAACACGGGTTCGTCCATCCTTCGATCAATTGCGAGGACGTCCATCCCGAGATCCAGCCCCATGCCGCTTCCATTCCGCACGAAGCGATGGAACGGCCCGATCTCGAATGCCTGGTCAAGGCGGGTTTCGGCTTCGGGGACGTCAACGCGTGTCTGGTCTTCGCGCGCTACCGGGAATAGCGCGATCGGGCGCGTCGCGGCCGCGGGTCGGACGAGGCGTCCTGGCGGCGGATCGGAGGATCCGCCGGCTACCGGTTTCGAAAAACAACGATGAGGAGTCAAGCTGATGGAACAGTCGGAAGTGATGGAGCGGGTCGTCAAGATTCTCACGCCCTGGGTGAAGGACGAGGCGGCACTCAGCCAGGTGTCGATGGAGACCAACATCCTCGAGGATCTGAAGGTGAACTCGGCTCGTCTGGTCGACGTCGTGATCGCCTTCGAGGATGATTTCGACATCGAGATCGCGGACGAGGACGTCGATCAGGTCAATACCGTGGGCGACGCGGTCAATCTGATCTGCGGAAAGCTCTGACCCGATATCGATCGGAGTGCCAATGCGGGATCCGACGTGACAATCGGACGAGAAGGCCAACCGGAAAAGCGGCCGGCGATCTCGGGATCGGGGGCCGCCGATCGGGAGATGGTGCGTCGACATGCGCGGCAACGGCTTGTCAGCATGCTTACTTCGCCCCTCTGGCTCGCGTTCGTCGTGCTCGCGATCCGGCTGTATTTCCGATATCGGATCGCGGATGCGAAGGCGGTTCGCGCTCGCTATCGACGGATTCGGGCCCAGTCGGATGCCCCCCTGCTGATCTGCGCGAACCACCTGACCCTGGTCGATTCGTTCCTGATCGCCTGGGCTCTCGGATCGGGTGGCTACTGGCTTCTTCATCCCGACGAGCTTCCGTGGAATACGCCCGAAAGCACGAATTTCGGCAAGACCTGGTTTTCCCGGGTCCTGATCTACGTCATGAAATGCATTCCGATCACACGGGGTGGTGCCCGGGAAGACGTGGGATTCGTGCTCGACCGAGTGAAGACCCTGCTGATGAATGGCGAGACGGCCCTGATCTTTCCGGAGGCCGGCCGGAGCCGGTCGGGTCGGGTGGACGAGGATGCGGCGGCCTGGGGTGTCGGCCGCATCATCGGTTCGGTTCCGGGCTGTCGGGTTCTCTGTGTCTATCTGCGTGGACGGAAGCAGGCATCGTGGAGCGATTTTCCGGAAAAGGGAGACACCCTCGACGTCTCATTGGCCTGCATCGAGCCCAAGAGCGATGCGAGGGGAGTCCGTCGTTCAAGGGATCTCGCACAGCAGGTCACCCGCCAGCTGGCGCGGATGGAAGAGGAGTATTTCAATGCTCGGCAATGACGTGGTCGACCTCTTCGATCCGGACTCCCGACCGGAGAGCCATCCCGCGCGTTTCGACGAACGGGTCTTCACCCCCGACGAGCAGCGCGCGATCGCGCGTGATGCGAATCCGCTCGCCCGTCGCTGGGCCCATTGGGGCGCCAAGGAGGCGGCCTTCAAGCTCGCGAAGCAGATCGCCCCGGAGTTCATCTACGCACCGAAGAGACTGGTCGTCCGCTATCTCCCGGCAACGATCGGACCCGACGCGCGGGCGACGCGATCCGGGACCCTCGAGCTTCCCCGGATCCCCGGAAATCCGATTCGACGACTCGAGATCCGGAGCGATGAATCTCCCGAGAGGATCCATGTGATCGCCGCGCCCGAAGGGACCGATTGGAAGGCGATCGATTCCGGGGTCGATCGTCTCGGACCGACGGAAACCGATCCGAGCCGTGCTGTCCGATGGCTGGCGATCCGTCGTTCGAGCCGCATTCTCGGGATCGCTCGGGATCGGCTGACCATCGGTCGGCGCGGGCGGATTCCCGTCCTCGAACTCGACGGATCGACCACGTCGTTCTGTCTTTCCCTGTCCCACCATGGCCGCTGGATCGCGTGCGCCATGAGACCGAGGATCGATTTCGAGCGCGACTCGGCTCCCGCCCGTTGGCCGGGGGCGCGGTCCGCGAGTCATGAGGCCCATCCCATCCGGGCCTTCCCGGGGCGGGCCCCGTCATGACGATGGCGGAGGATCGGGGCCCGTCGGGAGGGACGAAGCGGATCGAGCGTCTCGCCATCGTGAATCGGGGCGAAGCCGCCGTGCGTTGCCTGCGAACCGCGAAGAGCCTTCGCGAGAGTGAAGGGGGTCGACTCGAGGTCATCGCCCTCTATACGCCGCCGGATCGTGATGCACCCTTCGTGCGTCTGGCGGATCGGGCTGTCGAGCTGCCGACCGACAATGGCATGGTGGGCGCCTATCTCGACCATGACGCCCTGATCCGGGTGTTGCGGAGGGTGGGCGCGGATGCC
Organism: Deltaproteobacteria bacterium; assembly: GCA_011051925.1. GTDB lineage: Bacteria > Myxococcota_A > UBA9160 > UBA9160 > UBA4427 > UBA4427. The sequence goes on along the minus strand of DRKE01000392.1, from coordinate 8,986 downwards.
GTGTGGCCCGGCTGGGGCTTCGTCGCCGAAGATCCGGCCTTCGTCGATCGCCTGGCGGAGGAAGGGATCGTCTTCCTGGGTCCGAGCGCGGAATCGATGCGCATGCTCGGCGACAAGATCACATCGAAGACCCTCGCCGAGAAAGCGGGCGTTCCCGTCACCGACTGGAGCGGCGGCGAGGTCCTCGACGAGACCGATGCCCTCGAGCATGCAGAGCGGATCGGCTTCCCCGTCGTCTTGAAGGCGACGGCGGGGGGCGGTGGCCGGGGCATCCGCATGGTCGAGAAACCCGAAGAGATCGCGGAGGCCTTCCGGTCCGCGCAGGCCGAAGCCGCGGCCGCCTTCGGCAACGGTGCGCTCTTCGTCGAAGCGATGGTTCGCGGTGGACGCCACATCGAGGTCCAGATCGCGGCCGATCAGCATGGCCATGCGATCGCGCTCGGCTGTCGGGACTGCTCGGTCCAGCGCCGCCACCAGAAGGTGCTCGAAGAAGCGCCGCCTCCCGGCGTCTCGAGCGAGGTGATCGACCGTCTCGAGACCGCGGCCGTCCGCCTCGCGAGACAGGTCGGCTACTACGGGGTCGGGACGGTCGAGTTCCTGCTGACGGGCGAAGACTTCTATTTCCTCGAAGTCAATCCCCGGCTGCAGGTCGAACACGGCATCACGGAAGTCGTCACGGGCGTCGACCTCGTCGAATTGCAGATCCGCATCGCCCGGGGCGAATCGATCGCCGATGTTTCGGTGGAGCGTCGCGGAATCGCGATCGAGGCCCGTGTCTGCGCGGAGGATCCGGATGAGGGATTCCTGCCCTCTCCCGGTCGGATCGCGCTCTTCGAGCCCGCGCTCGGCCCGAATACCCGGATCGACTCCGGCGTGACGACCGATACCGTGATCGCTTCGGAATTCGATTCCCTGATCGCGAAGGTGATCGCCCATGGCGATGACCGGAGGGAAGTGATCGCCCGCCTCTCCTGTGCGCTGCGGGATCTCGAACTCGTCGTCGAGGGTGGCGCGACCAACAAGGGATATCTGCTCGACATCCTGGCGAGCGATGACTTCAGGTCGGGTGGCGTGGACACACGCTGGCTCGACCGCTGGAGCGCGGATCGCGAGAGCATCGCGACGGCGCAGCCGCTCCTCGCCCGGGACGCACTCGTCGCGGCCGCGATCCTTTCCTACCAGCGAGCGCGGGCGACCCTTCGCTCGGTCGCTTTCAGTGGCGGGAGCAGCGACTACCTCGTTTCCTCGGAAGGTCAGCAGATCGATCTCAGCTTCGCAGGCGAAAGCTACCGGCTGAAGGTCTATGCGATCGGCTCGTGGCGCTATCGCGTCCATCTCGAGGGAAGGGCCGTCGGTGCGACGATGCGCGAAGAGGGCAAACACGCCGGGCGTCTGATCATCGACGATCGCGTCCGGCGGATCCTGCACGACGTGAACGAACGTGGCCTGCGCCTCGAGGTCGACGGACACCCGATCCGCTTCGGCTCGCAGACGGCGGGCAAGGTCCGCTCGAGTACGCCCGCCGTCGTGGTCGCGATCTCGGTGGAGGTCGGGCAGACCGTCGAGGTCGGAGAGCCACTCGGTCTGCTCGAAGCGATGAAGATGGAGATCGGCTTCAATGCACCGGTCGCCGGAACGGTCAAGGAGATCGTCGCGCACAAGGGACAACAGGTCGCGGCGGGGGACACGATCCTCGTCATCGAGGAATCCGTCGAAGAATCCGACGGCACGAAAATCCGCAGCCGCTTGAGCCTGCCCGATCAGGTCGATCCCCTTGCCCTGCTCTTCGAGGCCTCGACCGGGTCGGACGGTGGCCGTTCGCTGGGCGCGCCCGATCTCGCGAGCGCCGATCGGGCGGATCTCGCGCTCCGTCGGATGGCGATCGATGCGGCGCGGGAAGAAATCCGCCGGGTGCTTCTCGGGTACGATGCGAATCCGGAACGGGCCGAGGCGCTCACGGCTTTTCTCGAGGCGCCGCTACCCGATTCGATCTCGGAATGCTTCAGTCGGGAACTCGCCGAGATCCGTCATGAAGTGACGACGTTCGCCGATGTCGAGATGCTTTCGATCCGCGCTCCGAGCGCCTCGATCTCCGGACAATCCGGGCCCTCGAACAGCGCGAGGCTCCGTATGTACCTGCGAAGGATCGAGGCTGAAGGTGCGGGAATCGACGAGGCCTACCTCGACCTCGTGCGGGCTGCGCTGTCGCACTACGGGGTTCCCGATCTGCGACCGACCGATGCGCTCCGCCGGGCCCTGCTCCGCATCATGACATGCCAGGCCGACAAGAAGCTGCGGCTCAGACTGATCCTGGGCGTCTTGCGGCGAATCACCGCACTGGCCGAGGTCGGGATCGATCTGTCCGAAGACGATCGACTCGCACGCGCGCTGAATCGGATGACCCGCATGCGACCCCAGGTGACCGACGCCGTCGCCGACGCCGCGTTGGAAGCCGCCTACGTGATCTACCAGCAGCCGGGAATCGAGGAGCGGGCCAGGCGATCGTCTCGCAAGGTCGAGAGCTGGCTGGCCGCGGCGGAAGTCGATCTGGTCGCGCCGCCCGCGGATGTGCTGCTCGAAGTGGCCTCCTCGCCCCGCCTGGTCTTCGAGCGGGTCGGTCGCTGGATCTCGGGCACGGACGCCAATCGGCGAGCGATCGCCCTGGCTGCGCATGTCCAGAGGCGTTATGCGCCGAGCCGTCCCGAGGCCTATCGGGCGGTACGGGTCGACGGCGAGCCGATCCATTGTGTCGAATACGAGGGGAAGGGCGTCGTCCTCGCGGCGACGGGTCCGGCTTCGGAAACGGAGCTGTGGATGGATCGTCTCGTGCGCGGAGCGGATTCCCTTCTGGAACGCGACCCGGACACCCCGATCGTCGCCCTCGAGTACCTGATGCCGGCCGATCCCGGATTCGACTGGGAGGGAACGATGCACGCCCTCGAACAGGCCTATTCGGGTCGGGACTTCGAGTGGAGGATGACCGTCGGGTTGCTGACGCCGGACGGGGAAGGGGATGTCTATCGAACCCTCGTGCGGCGGGATGGGAAGCTGGAGCTGGCGACCGAACACCATGACCTGCATCCCGAGACCGCCAGCCGCATCGCTCTCGAGCGCTACCGGGAATTCGACCTGACGCGTCTCGAAGCCGAGGAAGGAACCTACGCCTTCTACGGTCGGGCGCGGAACGTGCCGGGTGACGAGCGGGTCTTCGTGCTCGCCGATGCACGCGATCGTTCCCCCGAGCCGGGTCGCGAACTCTATCACCACCTCGCGACCTTCGAGCGGGTCTTCAACCGGGCCGCCCGTCGGCTCCGGACGATCCTCCAGACGCACGATCCGCGCCGCCGGCTGCAATGGAACCGGATCGCGCTCTTCATCGCACCGCCGATCTTCGTCGATCCGGAAGTCGCCAGTGACATCGCCCGTCGGCTCGCGCCGGCGACCCGCCATCTCGGTCTGGAGAAGGTGATCGTGCGCTTGAATCGGCTCGACCGGGATCGACCCGACGAGCCCGCCGTTCCCTGGGAGATCGTGATCAGCGACACGGGGGAACAACTCGAGGTCGAGTGGCGGGAACCGCACGAGGAACCCCTCGAGCCGACCCAGGAATACGAACGTCGCGTCGTGGCGGCTCGAAGGCGGCGGCTGATCTATCCCTACGAGATCGTCAAGATGCTGACGAGCGAGGCGCCGGATGGCTCCCGCGCCGACGGGACCTTCGAAGAGTTCGACCTCGACCCGGATCGATCGACCCCCGTGGCGGTCAGCGTCGCCGATCGCCCCTACGGCCAGAACACCTGCGCGATCGTGTTCGGTCTGATCCGGACGCCGACGGAGAAGGTGCCCGAAGGCATGCTCCGGGTACTCGTCCTGTCGGATCCGACCATGGGCATGGGCGCGCTCTCGGCGCCGGAATGCGACCGGCTGGTCGCGGCCTTCGATCTGGCCGAGAAGCTGGGCGTGCCCCTCGAATGGGTGCCGGTCTCGTCGGGTGCGAAGATCGCCATGGACAGCGGCACGGAGAATCTCGACGCGACCGCGCGGGTCGTCCGTCGGATCGTCACCTTCACCCAGGCGGGCGGAGTCGTCCACGTGATCGTCCAGGGCGTGAACGTCGGCGCCCAGAGCTATTTCGACGCGCTCGCGACGATGTTGATGCATACGCGGGGGGTGCTCATCATGACGCAGAACGCGTCGATGGTCCTGACGGGGCGAGCCGCTCTCGAGGCGTCGGGTGCCGTCTCCGCCGAAGACGAAATCGCGATCGGCGGTTTCGAACGGATCATGGGGCCGAACGGGGAGGCGCAATATTTCGCCCGGAATCTGGCCGATGCCTATCGGATCCTCTACGAGCACTACCGCTATACCTACGTCGTTCCCGGAGAATCAGGGCCCCGCCGGTTCGCGACGACCGATTCGCCCACGCGTTCGATCGGCGAGACCCCGATCGCGGCCGCGGATTCGGACGGGCTCGCGACCGTCGGCGAGATCTTCGACGACGAGACGAATCCCGGACGCAAACGGCCCTTCTCGATGCGCGCCGTCATGAAATCGGTGATCGACGTCGACGGGACGCACCTCGAACGCTGGAATGCCTGGGTCGGGGCGGAGACGGCGATCGTCTGGGACACCCATATCGGGGGACAGCCCGTGACGCTGATCGGGATCGAGAGCCGGAACGTGCCCCGCGATGGTTATCATCCGGCCGATGGGCCCGAGACCTGGAATGGCGGCACGCTCTTCCCCCAATCGTCGAAGAAGGTGGCGCGCGCGATCAACGCGGCGAGCGGGAACCGGCCCGTCGTCGTGCTCGCGAACCTCTCGGGCTTCGACGGATCGCCGGAGTCCCTGCGCAAGATGCAGCTCGAGCACGGTGCCGAGATCGCCCGCGCCGTGGTCAATTTCCAGGGACCGATCTATTTCGTCGTCGTGTCGCGCTACCACGGCGGGGCCTATGTCGTTTTCTCCCAGGAACTCAACGACGACATGAAGGCGGTGGCCCTTTCGGGTTCCTATGCATCGGTGATCGGTGGCGGCCCGGCCGCGGCCGTGGTCTTCGGCCGCGAAGTCCGTGGCCAGGCGCTCGACGACCCGCGCGTGAAGGACAAGGCCGAAATCGCGAGACGGCATCCGACCGAGGCGAATCGGGATGCGCTCGAAGCGGTCCTGCGCGAGGTCACCCTGGAAAAGCAGGCGGCGATGGCTGCGGAATTCGATGCCGTCCATACCGTCGAGCGCGCTCTCGAGGTGGGATCCCTGTCGGACATCTTCGAGCCCGCGCTCCTGCGACCACGGATCATCGAAGCGCTGGAGACCTCGCTTCGCGATGCTTCCGACTGATCGACCCGGGATGGACGGCAGCGGGTCGACGCGATCCGAGCGGAGCGCGAGCCGACGTGACGTTGCCCGGATCCGACAGTGGCTGCTCGGCCTTTTTCTCGACGGACTGACCCGGATGGCCGAAAGAATCCCGATCGATCGCGCCGTCGGAATCGGCGGTGCCTTTGGTCGGGCCTGGTTCCGACTGGGGGGACCCCGGACCGCGCTCGTCCGGGAGCAGCTCCGAGCGGCCTTCCCCGATGCAGACGAAGGACAGCGGGAGGTCTGGGCGAGGGGCGTCTTCGACCAGCTCGGGATGGGCCTCGCCGAATGGCTCCTGTTGCGGGGCCGCCATCGCGAGGCACTGCTCGACCGGGTCCGGATCGAAGGCCTGGAACACGTCGAGGGGATCCTTCGGGCCGATCCTTCCCGCGGCGCGATGATCGTCACGGGCCATCTCGGGAACTGGGAGCTGGCCTGCGCGAAGATCGCCGCGAGCGGGATTCCGGTCTCCCTCGTCTATCGAGATCTCGATCGCCCGATTCTCGATCGCCTGCTTCTCGAAACGCGGGGATCGTCACCGATCGGAGACCGGCCATCCGAAGACGTCGGGACGCTCGAGTCGATTCCGATGGGTCGCGCGGGCCTGCGGGTCGCGCGGGCTCTTCGAGAGGGTCGCGCGGTGCTCGCCCTGATCGATCAGAACGCCCGACGGAACGAAGGCCTTTTCGTCTCCTTCTTCGGTCGGCCGGCCTCGACTCGACCCGGGCCGCTCGTGCTCGCTGCGCGCCTCGAGGTTCCTGTCCTCTTCGCGACGATGCGGCGTGCGCCCGATCGCCGGTCCCATCATCTCTCGTTCGAAAAGCCGCTCGACCTCGAGGTCGGGACGATCGGTTCCGATGACGGCGAGGCACTCCTGCGGCGGAACCTGCAGAGGGTGACGAGACGGCTCGAGCGGGCGATCCGGGCGGAGCCGTCCCAATGGATCTGGACCCATCGCCGCTGGCGGACCCGACCCGTTTCCGGAAAGAGGGTCGAAGGGGGCGTGGAAGAGGCAGGATGAATCCGGGGAATCCGATCGACGTCCGGATTCGTACTGCCCCAAGGGGTTCGATCGGGTCCGGAACGGCCGATCGCGACGTCTTTGAGGCCCCTTCGATTGCGGGGCGCGGCGCGACTGTGTGATGATTCCCCGCGGCGTCGCCCGCCAGCCCGATTGGAGACATCCCCCTTGCGAAACGCCGACTCCGACGCGTCGCCCGCCTCCGCCCCCCCGTCGCCTGGAGCCGACCGGCCCCGTCGCGGCCTCCGCCCGTCGCGGACCGACGTGGAGCGCTGGGTCGGGGAGATCGTGTCCGGTGTCGGGGCCGATCGCTCTCCTGAACTCGGACGCGAGCGGGCCGAAGCCTTGAGCCGGGTCCTGCACGACGAGGCGATCCGGCAGATCGTCTGCGAAGGGGCGCGTGCGATCAAGCAGGCGCGAACGGGAAGCCGCGTCACGGTCTCCCGCAATCTCTTCATTCCGCTCACGAATCTCTGCCGCAACCGGTGTACCTACTGCACCTTCGCGAAGCTGCCCGATTCGGCCGAGGCGCATACCTATACCGTCGACGAAGTCGCCGAGGTGATTCGCGGCGGTGTCGCGACCGGTTGCATCGAAGCGCTCATGTGTCTGGGTGACAAGCCCGAGATCGCCTATCGCAGCTACCGTGAGATGCTGGCGACGCGCGGCCTGTCGAGCACGACGGAGCTCCTTCTCGAGGCCTGTCGCCGGACCCTCGAGGTCGGGATGTTGCCGCATACGAATGCGGGGATCCTCTCGAAGGAGGAGATGGCGGCGCTGCGGCCCTTCAACGCATCGATGGGCCTCATGCTCGAGACGACGAGCCGGAGGCTGCGGGAAAAGGGCATGCCCCATTTCCATGCGCCGGACAAGGAGCCTGCTCGTCGGATCGCGATGCACGAGGAGGCGGGCGAGCTGAAGATTCCCTTCACGACGGGGATGCTGCTCGGCATCGGGGAGAACGACGTCGAGCGGGTGGACACGCTCCTCACGATCCGGGATCTGGCGCTCCGCCACGGTCATGTCCAGGAGGCGATCATCCAACCCTTCCATCCGAAGCCGGATACGAAGATGCGTGACGTTCCTCCGCTTTCCGACGACGAGGTCGTGTCCTGGGTGGCGCTCGCACGCCTGATCCTGCCGCCGGAAGTCCATCTCCAGGCGCCTCCGAACCTCGGTTCGGACATGTTGCCGCGCCTTATCGCGGCGGGCGTGGACGATTGGGGCGGTGTCTCGCCGGTCACGATCGACTTCATCAATCCCGAAGCGCCCTGGCCCGCGCTGCGACGTCTTCGCGACGAAACCGTCGCCGCGGGCTTCGAGCTCTTCGAGCGAGGCCCCGTCTATCCCGAATGGATCCTCGGGCGACCCGATTTCTTCGACCCGCAGATGCGGGCCTTGCTGCCACGATACGCCAACGACGAGGGCTATGCGCAGCGAGCCAACGACCAGTCCGACGAGGAGGCCGCTTGACATGTTCGAACAACTCACGACCGCCGTATCCCCCGACGTGCGGCGGCTCCTCGAGGGCGCCCTGGACGGTCGGGAACTGTCGGCGAGCGATGCCGAACGGCTGCTGACGGTTCGCGGCCCCGACTTCCACGCCTTGATCGCCGCCGCCGATCTCGCGCGCCGGGACGACTGCGGGGACGACGTAACCTATGTCGTCTGCCGCAACATCAACTTCACGAATATCTGTTATGTCGGCTGTTCCTTCTGCGGATTCGCGCGCCACAAGGACGATCCGGTCGATGCCTTCGACCGCAGCCATGCCGAGATCCTCGCGAAATGCCAGAACGCGATCGAACGCGGGGCGACCGAAGTGTGCATCCAGGGGGGCATCCATCCGAACAAGACCCACGAGCACTACCGCGACATCCTTCTCGCGATCAAGGCGCTGTACCCGGATCTCCATATCCATGCCTATTCGCCCGAGGAGATCGACTTCGGCCATCGAAAGAGCGGCATGAAGCTCGAGGAGTATCTCCAATGGCTGATCGATGCCGGTCTCGGGACGATGCCGGGTACGGCCGCCGAGATCCTCGACGACGAGATCCGCAAGATCCTTTCGCCCAACAAGTTGAAGACCGAGCGCTGGGTCGAGATCATCAAGGCGGCCCATGGACTCGGATTGCGTTCGACGGCGACGCTCATGTACGGACACATCGAGAAGCCCCGCCACGTGGCCGCCCATCTCGACCTGCTCCGCGAGATCCAGAAGGAGACGGGCGGCTTCACGGAATTCGTGCCGCTCGGATTCATCCACGAGCGCAACCTGCTCTACAACCTGCTGGGCGCGCGCCCCGGTCCGTCGATGGAGGAGGATCTGCGGATGATCGCCGTGTCGCGCCTCTTCCTGCGGCCCTGGATCCCGAATATCCAGGTCTCCTGGGTCAAGATGGGCCACAAGCTCGGACAGATGGCGCTTTGCGCCGGGGCGAACGATTTCGGCGGCACGCTGATGGAGGAGTCGATCAGCCGGGAATCCGGGTCGGAATACGGCGAGAACACGCCGCCGGAGGAGTTCCGGCGCCTGATCCGCGAACTCGGACGGGTTCCGGTGGAGCGGACCACGCTCTATCGCGTGGTCCGACGCTTCGAGGA
>DRKE01000391.1 GCA_011051925.1 Deltaproteobacteria bacterium | reverse complement strand
GTGCTGTAGGGTCTTGTACTTCGACAAGAGGCTCTCTCCTGTGTGGCTTTGAGCGGTCCACGGGAGGGAGTCTCGTCGATTTCAGGAACTGTCAAACCAATCGCGCCGCCCCGGCACAGCCGGGGGGACTCCCGATTGGGCTAGAGATCCCAGAAGAAATCCTCGTTGGTCAGCTCGGGCTCACCACCCGAAACGATCGCCTCCTGCCGCTCGGCGGGGGTGAGCAGGTCCTCGCCCTTCGAGATGCGCTCGACGAGCTCCTCGAGATCGCGGGTCTCGGTCTCCCAGTACTCTTCGGTTCCGAAATGCGGGAACGCGTCGGGGAAGGCGGGATCCTCCCAGCGCCGGGCGATCCAACCGGCATAGAAGACGAAACGGAAACCCCGAAGCGGCTCGATCAGGGCGAAGCTGCGATCGTCGAAGGATCGGAACTGCTTGTAGGCTTCGACGAGCACACGACGTTGGCGGTCGGCTTCGGCATCGCGGCCGGGCAACAACATCCAGACGTCCTGCACCGGCGGCCCGATCACCATGTCATCGAAGTCGAGAAAGAACCAGCCCTCGGTGCCGTGCAGGAGATTGCCGGCGTGGCAATCCCCATGGATCGGCTGGATCCCGATCCCCCGGCTCCGGTCGCGGTAGGTCTCGACCAGGGAAAGCACCGCCCGTTCGTAGCGGGCGGCGCAGGCGGGCGGAAGCCAATCGCCTTCTTCGAGGACTTCGAGGGCGGCCAGGGGAACGCTATCCGGATCGAGGGTGGCCCGATGCGGTGCGCCAAGATCCGCGGCGATCGCATGGATGCGCGCCATCAGGCGACCCAGGACCTCGACCTGGTCATCCGCGAGCTCATCCGGCGAGCGCCCTCCCGTGCGGGGCCAGATCGCGTAGTGGATGTCCTCGATCTCGTGAAGGGTCCCGCCATCGGGGAATCGAAGCGGCGCACAGACCGGGATCTCGGCCTGCACGAGCGCCTCCAGCAACCGATGTTCATCGAGAATCGTTTCCCGGGACCAACGTCCGGGCCGATAGAATTTCGCGACGACATGCCGGCCGTCTTCGAGCCGCACGTCATAGACCCGGTTCTCGAGGGCATTCAGGGCGAAGCAATGGCCCGACGGAACGAATCCCGCGGCCTCGACCGCCTGCAGGACGCGCGTCGGGGAGAGGCGAAAGAAGAACTCGCTCGGAAAGGCTTTCATGCCGGGAGCATACCCCGCTCGCGAATTTGCCCGAATCGAAGGGTTTCGTTAGACTTTTCGCGCACTTAGGCAATCCAGCCAATCACTCCGGAGTTCCCTTGTCCCGTTCCGCCCCCCGACGCGACCGTCCCTGGATGATCCGAACCTATTCGGGCCATTCTTCTGCAAAGGCAAGCAATGCACTCTACCGGAGCAATCTCGCCAAAGGCCAGACGGGTCTCTCCGTGGCCTTCGATCTGCCGACGCAGACGGGCTACGACTCGGATCATCCCCTCGCCCGCGGTGAGGTCGGCAAGGTCGGCGTGCCGATCTGCCACATCGACGACATGCAGCGACTCTTCGAGGGGATTCCTCTCGACAAGATGAACACGTCGATGACGATCAACGCGACGGCGGCCTGGCTGCTCTCGCTCTACATCGCCACGGCCGAGCGCCAGGGAAAGGACCCGAAGGCGCTCACGGGAACGACCCAGAACGACATCATCAAGGAATATCTTTCGCGCGGCACCTTCGTCTTCCCGCCGGAAGCGTCGATGCGCCTCACGAGCGAGATCGTCTCCTACACCGTCGATTCCGTCCCGAAGTGGAATCCGATCAACATCTGCTCCTATCACCTCCAGGAAGCCGGCGCGACGCCGGTCCAGGAGATCGCCTTCGCGATGGCGAATGCGATCACCGTCCTCGACCGGGTTCGCGAGATCGGCGAGGTCGACGACGAGACGCTGGCGCGGATCTTCGGACGCATCTCCTTCTTCCTGAACGCCGGCATCCGCTTCATCGAGGAGATGTGCAAGTGCCGGGCGATGACCCAGCTCTGGGAAGAGATCGGTCGCGAGCGCTACGGCATCACGAACGAGAAGATGCTGCGCCTGCGCTACGGCGTCCAGGTGAACAGTCTCGGATTGACCGAGGCCCAACCCGAGAACAACATCGTCCGGATCGCCCTCGAAGCCCTCGGCGTCACGCTCTCGAAGCGGGCGCGAACGCGCTCGCTGCAATTGCCCGCGTGGAACGAGGCCCTCGGATTGCCGCGCCCCTGGGATCAGCAGCTCTCGCTGCGAACCCAGCAGATCCTCGCCTACGAAACGGACCTGCTCGAATACGAGGATCTCTTCGACGGCTCCCACGTCGTCGAGAAGCTCACCAGCGAACTCCTCTCGGCCGCCCGGGAAGAACTCGACCGCGTCCTCGACATGGGTGGTGCCGTGACGGCCGTCGAGAACGCCTACATGAAGCAGCGTCTCGTCGAGAGCCATACGGCCCGGTTGCGCGCCATCGAGTCGGGCGAGTTGACTGTCGTCGGCGTGAACGCCTTCCAGGAGACCGTCGAGTCCCCGCTCGTCGCGGGGGGCTCCGATGCGATCCTCAAGGTCGACGAATCGGCCGAGCGCGAGCAGATCGAATCGCTCGAAGCCTTCCGGAAGCGCCGCAATACCGACGAGGTCACGCGTGCCCTGCGCCAGCTCGAAGATGCGATCAAGAACGGCAACAACATCATGCCACCCTCGATCGAGGCGGCGAAGGCGGGCGTCACGACCGGCGAATGGTCGCAGGTCCTCCGCGATCTCTTCGGGGAGTATCGCGCCCCCACCGGGGTCGCTGCCGTTCCGATCACCGACGAGGCCCTCGCCTCCGAGGAGATCCGCCGCGTGCGCGCGCGGGTCGACGAGGTTTCCAGGCGCCTGGGCCGCCGGCTCAAGATCCTCGTCGGCAAGCCCGGACTCGACGGACATAGCAACGGAGCCGAACAGATCGCCGTCAAGGCACGGGATGTCGGAATGGAGGTCGTCTACGACGGGATCCGCCTGACACCCGACGAGATCGTGCAATCCGCCCGCGACGAAGGCGTCCATGTGATCGGCCTCTCGATCCTGTCGGGATCCCATGGCGTTCTCGTCGTCGACGTCGTCGACAAGCTGCGCGAAGCGGGACTCGGCGACATCCCGGTCGTCGTGGGCGGGATCATTCCCGAAGACGACGCCGAAGCGCTCATCAAGGCCGGTGTTCGCCGCGTCTATACACCCAAGGATTTCGACCTGACGCGGATCATGGACGAGATCGTCGAACTCGTCTCCGAATTGAATGCCGCCTGATCCGTCGAGCGTGACCGACGATCCCGCCTCCCTGGCCCGGCGCGTGGCCGACGGTGATCTCTCTGCCGTCAGCGCCGCCCTCAATCGGATCGATGACGACCGTCCCGCGAATCGCGAAGCCGTGCTCGCGCTGCTCGATGCGCTCGAAGGCGGACGCCACGGCGCGCGGATCGGCGTGACCGGTGCGCCCGGCTCGGGAAAATCGACCCTTCTGGACGCGCTCGTCTCGCGGCTCCACACCGAGGGTCGATCGGTCGGCATCCTCGCGGTCGATCCGTCCAGCCAGCGGACCGGCGGCGCGCTGCTCGGCGACCGCATGCGACTCGGTTCCGCGGCCCGGGAAGCGGGGGTCTTCCTCCGCTCCCTGGCGGCGCGCGATCAGCTGGGCGGACTTTCCGAAATCACCGGCGCCAGCCTCGACGTGCTCAGCGCGGCCTTCGACCTCGTCTTCGTCGAGACGGTCGGCGTCGGTCAGTCCGAGGCGGGCGTGACCGATCTCGTCGAGACCCTGATCTTCGTCGCCCAGCCCGCATCCGGCGACCTGATCCAGTTCATGAAGGCCGGCATCCTCGAATGGCCGGACATCTTCTTCGTGAACAAATCCGATCTGGGGGGTCGGGCGGAGCGCACGGTTGCCGAACTCCGCGCGGGCCTCACCCTGGGTCACCGCCGGGATCCCGGATTCGAACCCCCGGTTCTCGCCGGCTCCGCCCGGGACGGCGTCGGAATCGACGAGTTGATCGCTGCGATCGATGCCCATCAGGCCTATCTGAAGGCTTCGGGCCAGGGCGGGATCCGGCGGCGAGAGGGCCGGATCGCCCGGGCGCGGACGGCGATCGTCTGGCGATACGGACGTTTCGGATTGGCGAGGCTGGGTGGTGAAGGCGTGATCGAAGCCCGCGTCGACGCGCACCCCGGGGTCTCCATCGAGCGCATCATCCATGACCTCGGGCGCGAGATCGAACACGCCTTCGCGACGCCGTCCGGGGATTGAGCGGATCCGTCCTCAGTCGGAACGACTCACCCAGGCAATGTCCGGGATGCCCTGACGCGCGTTCTCGTGTCGGGCCACCACGAAGAGCAGATCCGAAAGGCGGTTCAGGTAGCGAACCGCGGTCTCCTCGACGGACTCGCCTTCCCGTCCGGCCAGTCGAACGACCGATCGCTCGGCTCGGCGACAGACGGTCCGCGCGACATGGAAGGCCGAAGCCGCGGGGCTGCCGCCGGGCAGGATGAAGGCCTGGAGCGGCTCGAGTGGGGCCTCGAGACGGTCGATCAGCGATTCGAGCCGATCGATCTCGGCGGCCGTCACGCCTTCGACACCCGCCTTCCTGCGATGGCGTGCATCCGGCGTCGCCAAGGAGGCCCCCAGGTCGAAGAGCGCGCTCTGGATCTCCCGAAGGCTCGCCTGGAGTCCGGGATCGGCGCCCGAAGCCATCGCCAACCCGAGCGACGCATTCAACTCGTCGACATCACCATAGGCGGCCACCCGGAGTTCGTCCTTGCCGACCCGTTCGCCGCCGAAGAGGTCGGTCCGTCCCGTGTCGCCCCGTCGCGTGTAGATCTTCACGCAGTCCAGTCTACGACATCCCGTCCCGTTCGGACCCGTCCTCGCGATCCGACGCCACGATCGGGCGAATGCCGCCACCGGGTGGCAGCAGGCGGAGTCGGACCGCAGAGCCGGCCCGCCCCCCGGATCAGCTGCGCGCGGCGAGATCCTCGTCGACGAGGCGGGCGAGATCGTCTTCTTCGGGCGTCGGCGCTGCGACCGCCGCAGGCGCGTCGAAGGGCGATCCGGCGGCCCCCGGAAGGCCCGGCTTCGCCACGATCCGACGCAGGACGAGGAAGGCGATCGCACCACCGACCACGAACCCCACGACGGGAAAGACATAGGCCCAGAGCGTGATTCCGCGAGCCGGCGGCGCACCGAGGATCTCCTCGCCGAAACGCTCGACCAGGATCTCGACGACTTCTTCCCGTGTGGCCCCCGCCGATTCCTGGAGCGCGATCCATTGCACCAGCTCCGCCGCCTGCGGACTCGGACAGGACGCCAGCGTGCGACCCGGGCAATAGGGACTCATCAGATCGCCCGCGAGATCGTAGGCCCACGTCGACTCGGAGGTCTCGGCCGACGCGCCCCCGACGAAGAACAGGACGACGAGAAGAAGCGCTCCGAGCGCCCCCCGCCGCCCCCGCGGTCGAATCATCGATCCCAAGATGGCTCCATCGCATCGTCTCCCCGGTCCAGCTCTTCCAGTTCTTCGGGACGGCGCATGAGCTGACGCGGGGATTCCGCCATCACACGCGATCCCGGCGGAACGCTGTTGGTCAGCCAGACGTTACCACCGATGATGCTGCCGGCCCCGATGACCGTCTGGCCCCCGAGAATCGTCGCTCCAGCGTAGATCGTCACGTCGTCTTCGATCGTCGGATGGCGTTTCCTGCCTCGCAGGGTCGAGCTGTCCCGGATCGAGGTCGCACCGATCGTCACGCCTTGATAGATCCGGACGCGATCGCCGATCTCGGCCGTCTCCCCGACGACGACGCCCGTTCCATGATCGATGAAGAAATACCGCCCGATCCGCGCGCCGGGATGGATGTCGATCCCGGTTCGATCGTGGGCGTATTCGCTCATGATCCTGGGCAGGAGCGGGACGCCGTAGGAATAGAGTTCGTGGGCGATGCGATGGATCGCGAGGGCGCGAATCGCGGGGTAGGCGACGACGATCTCGTCGTAACCGTTGGCCGCGGGATCGCCGGCATAGGCCGCCTCGACGTCCTGGGAAAGCATCTTCCGGAGATCGACCAGACGTTCGACGAAACGCACGGTCAGATCTTCCGGGGTCGACGCTTCCGGCAACTCGACCTGGACGAGCAGTTTGTAGAGCCCGTCGGCCACGGCCGGGACCTCCGACCTCAGCTCCGCCGGGTCGACCCGGAAGCGCAGCAGCCGCTTGGTGGGCTCGACCCACGCGATCACCTCGTTCGGATCGAGGATCCCGCCGCAGACGGTCTCCGACAACACGGTCTCCTCGCAGCCCGCGAGACCCTCGACGGCCGCCTCCAGGACCTCTTCGGGACAGCTGAAGGGCTCGGAGGGGGATTTGGGGGCTGGCATCGGACGACTCGCCATGTCGGGGCTCCTCGGATCCACGGGCGGCTCGGGATTCGACCGCGATTCGAATCGGCTCGCGGCGGCCAGGGGGATAGGATGCCCCACATCGCCCGACGGCACACGTCCGGCCCTGCCCTGCCCCCTCCTGCGCAATCCAGCGGCAACCCGAAGCGCAAGATCCTATCCTCCGCCGTCGGACACTCCGATTCGCGAACACCCGTTCCCCCGCCGAGCCACGAGGCGTGGAAACCTCGACGCGAGGCGACCGCCGAGCGAACGCGAACGAACGAAGAGACGAAAAGAGACCGGACCCCTTGGGCACGCTCTACAGCCATTCCCGCCTTTCGAGCTTCGAGAACTGCCCCAAGCAGTTCGAGTTCCGTTACATCCTCAAGGTCCCGCGCGAGACGGAGTCGGTCGAAGCCTTCGTCGGCAAACGCGTCCACGAAATCCTCGAACGCCTCTATCTCTTCGTCGGGCGCGGCCAGATCCCCGGCGTCGAGAAGGTCGTCGATCGCTACCACAAGCTCTGGGAGGAGACCTGGGACCCGGAACGCGTGCGCATCGTGCGGGAGGGAACGCCGCTGGCCTTCTACCGGGAACTCGGAGAGCGCTGCCTTCGGGGCTACTACGCCCGGCACTATCCCTTCGACGAAGACGAAACGCTGGGCATCGAGAAACGCGTGGTCTTCCCCCTCGACGAGGCCGGCGAATACCGGATGCAGGGCATCATCGATCGGATCTCCCGGGCGCGCGACGGCACGATCGAGGTCCACGACTACAAGACCGGGGCCCGCGTTCCGTCGCAGCAGAGACTCGACGAGGATCGCCAGCTCGCCCTCTACCAGATCGGTCTGGCCCGGGAATACGGAGACGACGTCCCCTATCGGCTCGTCTGGCATTTCGTGGCCCGAAACCAGATCCGGACGTCGACGCGGACACCGGAAGAACTCGCCGTTCTCCGGGAGAAGACGATCGAGCGGATCGACGAGATCCGGCGAACGACGGTCTTCCCACCGCGGAAGATCGCGCTCTGCAACTGGTGTGAATACAAGCCGCTCTGTCCGCTCTACGCCGAAGCGCATCCGGGATCGGAAGCGGCAGCGGAGACCCCGGCCGAAGAGGCCCGACGGGGATCGGTCGCCGCTCGCGATGTCAAACGGAACGAGCAGCTCGATCTGCTCTGAGAGGCGATCCCGGTCCCCACCCCCGCCGCTTGCGCCTCGTTCGCTCCCACTCGTGGGGTCATCTGCTAGCTTCTGGCGTCATGGGACTCCGAGTCGAGCGCATTCCCACCCTGGGTGACAACTACACCTACCTCGCGATCTGCGACGAAACCGGGGCCGCCGCGATCATCGACGCGCCGGAGGCGGACCCGGTCGTCGCACGTGTCGAAGCGACGGGGGCCGACGTCCGTCTCATCCTGTCGACCCATCATCATTTCGACCACTCGGCGGCCAATCCCCAGCTCGCCGAGCGCTACGGCGTCCCCGTCTACGGTCATGTTTCCGACGCCGAGCGACTCCCGGGATTCACTCATGGCGTCGACGAAGGCGACGAGGTCGGGATCGGAAACCAGTCGGCCCGCGTCCTTTTCATCCCGTCGCATACCTCGGGTCATGTCGCCTACTCCTTCGACGCGGCCGGGGCGGTCTTCACCGGTGACATGCTCTTCGCCGCAGGCTGTGGCCGCCTCTTCGAGGGAACGGCCGAGATGATGTTCGACGCCCTCTGCCGCAAGCTCGCCGCCCTCCCGGACGAGACCCTCGTCTACTGCGGTCACGAGTACACGGAAGGCAACCTGAGATTCGCGCTGACCGTTGAACCCGACAACGACGCGATCCGCGAGCGCTATGAACGCGTGCGGAAGATCCGGGCACACGCGGCGCCCGACTGGCACGATGCGACCCCCGCCGAGATGACGATCCCGACCTCGATTGGCGAAGAGAAGGCCACGAATCCCTTCATGCGTGCCCCGACCGCCGAGGAACTCGGCCGGATCCGGGCGCTGAAGGACCGCTTCTGAGGAATCGTGCGCGCCGGGCCGGGCCCGATGCCGCTGGGGCAGCCGTGATCGATTGCATCCCGTCCGACGCAACGACCTGGACGATCGTCCATCGCGTCGCTTTTCACGAGACGGACGCAATGGGGATCGTCCACCACTCGAACTACCTTCGTTACTGCGAGAATGCCCGCGTCGCATGGCTCGAGACCCATGACAAGAGCTATTCCGAATGGATCGGAACGGGGCTCCATTTCGCCGTGACCCATGCGGAACTCGACTACCGCAGACCGGCGCGCTTCGATGACCGCCTCGAAGTCACGACATGGCTCGAATGGGTACGCGGCGCATCGCTCGCGATGGCCTACACGATCGTATGTCGATCGGAGATCCTCGTGACCGGCCGGACCGAGCATGCTTCGATCAATGACGAAGGGAAGGTGCGGCGGATTCCACGCGAGGACCGTCTCCGCCTCAGCGCATCCGCCCTCGCAGCACACGCCCCAGATCGCCAGCGCGAAGACGCACTTCCTTCTCGAACCAGGCCGTCACGCTCTGGATCACTTCGAGCGCATCCCCCTGCCCCGACCAGTGTCCCCGCACGACATCGGGATGGACGTGGTTGAGGAGCTGGGACAGACAGGCAGCCACGACGAAGAGATCATCGAGCATCCCGATCGGACCGAAGAAGAGCGCGGGCACGAGATCGACCGGAGACAGGACATAGGCCATGCCCCCGACGGCCACGACCTTGGACAGGATGGGTACGCGTCGATCTCCCAACAATCTCGACAGCAGGATCGTGAGATCCGGCAACAAGAGCAGCAGATCCCGGAACCCGCTTCGCGTGCCCGATCCGGGGGCCACGATGCGCGAGCGGATCCGGTCATACACCCGGCGTTCCTGCGGATTCAGCTCGATCGTGATCGGAGACGGACTCATCGATCCGACCCGAGCGGCCGGGCGCCCCGGAGATCCCGGATCGCTCGATCGACGTCGCCTTCGTTTCCGACGCCGAGCCGTTTCGGGCCCGGTGGAGGAGGCGGCACCGCCGCACGCAGGATGCCGAGAATCGGTTTCCCGTCGAGTTCGCGGTCGAGCCGAAGCCCCAGCAGAGCGGCCACCGTCGGGGCGACGTCCGCCATCCCGAGCTCGGGCACGCG
>DRKE01000390.1 GCA_011051925.1 Deltaproteobacteria bacterium | reverse complement strand
GCGGCGCCGGATCTCTGGCGCGAGCTTCTCGACATCTCGACGGAGGCCGCGAAACGGGGGGCCCGGGTCTTTCCCCAGGTCGCGGGGCGTCCCTTCGGCATGCTGCTCGGGCTCCAGACCGACATCAACCCCTTCGGCAGCTCGCCGACCTTTGCGTCCCTCGCGCCCCTTCCCCTGGCGGAGCGCGTCGCCAGGCTTCGCGATCCGGAGATCAAGAAGCGGATTCTCGCAGAATGCGCGGCCGAGCCGTCGATGTTCTACGCGCAATTCGGGCGGATCTTCCAGATGGGATCCCCGCCCAACTACGAGCCCGGCTACGAAGAGTCGATCGAGGCGATCGCGAAGGCGTCAGGCCGGGATCCCGCCGAATATCTCTACGATTGCATGCTCGAACGCGAGGGGCGCGAACTCTTCCTCGTGCCCGTTCTCAACTACTCGACCCTCTCCGCGGATCCGATTCGGGAGATGATGTTCCATCCGAACGCCGTGCTCGGTCTCGGGGACGGCGGCGCCCATTGCGGGATCATCTGCGACGCGTCGATCCAGACCTTCATGCTGACCCATTGGGTCCGGGACCGTTCCCGCGGCGAAAGGATTCCGCTCGAATTCGCGATCCAACGGATGACCTCGGATCCCGCTCGGCTCTACGGGCTCTGCGACCGGGGCGTCCTCGCGCCCGGCTTTCGCGGGGATCTCAACATCATCGATCTCGACGGACTGCGCCTCGAAGCGCCGGAGATGATCTTCGACCTGCCCGCCGGAGGGAAGCGATTCATGCAGAGGGCCCGGGGCTATCGCGCGACCGTCGTCGCGGGCGAAGTCACGCTCGAGAACGACGAGTTCACGGGTGCCCTGCCGGGCCGCTTGATCCGGGGCGCCCGGTCGGCTCCATCAGCTGTCTGAGTCGAGCACCGTCCAGTCGAGCGCGGATTCGGGATGATAGGCGCACAGGACGTCGGTCCGAATCGAGTTCCGGAGATGCCGCCCGAGGTCCGGATCGGCCGCGGCGATGAGACCCACGGATCCGGTTCGGATCACCTCCGGGTCCCCGGACACGCCCGATCGCGGACGACCGATTCCCGATCAGCAGAGCGCATGCGAACCTCGGAGACCGGGAGCGGCCATCGAGCTATGCTGACTCTCCTCTGTGGAAAGGACGGCGTTCATGATGGAGCCATTCGTTTCCCGGGCCCTGGCTGCGGGCAGGCCCATTCGCATGAACGACCCGGACTTCGCGCGACACAAGTACGAGTGGTATCGCTGGATGCTCGAGGAGGTGCCGGTCTGCCGCGCTCGGATCAGCCTCATGAAGCTCGATGTGGTCGTCCGGTACGAGGATTGCCGCATGGTGCTCACGGACGAACGCTTCGTTCGCAATCGGGCGCGGGCCAGGGGCAAGACGGATGGGAGCCCGCTTCCGTTTCCGCTTCCGAGATCGGTCGCGGCCGTCGCGAGAAGCATGATCCTCGAGGATGACCCCGAACATCGGCGTCTTCGGAATCTCGTGAACAAGGCGTTCACCGCGCGCGCGGTCGGGCGCTTGTCCAATCGCGTCGAGGAGATCTCGCACGAGCGGCTCGACGATCTCGAGAAGCGGGCTCGGGTGGATCTTATGGAGGCCTATGCGCGACCGATTCCCACCCGCGTGATCTCCGAGATGATCGGCCTGCCGAGGGCGGACATTCGAGAGCTCGACGACAGCGTCCGGGTCCTGACGAACGGGTTTTCGGGCCTGGGCATCTTGCGGACGCTGCTCTTT
The DNA here is from genome assembly GCA_011051925.1 of Deltaproteobacteria bacterium. GTDB lineage: Bacteria > Myxococcota_A > UBA9160 > UBA9160 > UBA4427 > UBA4427. Next base: position 1,652 of record DRKE01000390.1, on the reverse strand, counting down.
GACCTGCGCGCGGTCAACCGCTTCGTTCGCGCGCTGATCGCGCGCAAACGCGACGACCCCGGGGACGACATCCTGTCGGGATTGATCGAGGCCGAAGAGGCCGGAGACCGGCTCAGCGAGGACGAACTCGTCGCGATGGTGTTCCTTCTCATCGTCGCGGGATTCGAGACGACGGTGCATCTGATCACCAACGGCGTGCGGACCCTGCTCGAGCATCGCGATCAGCTCGATCGCCTCCGCGCCCAACCGGAACTCTGGGATTCCGCCGTCGAGGAGATCGTTCGCTATCGCGGACCCGTTCATGGGACGAAGCCGCAATACGCCCGGGAGGATGTCCGTCTCCACGGCGTCACGATCCGGCGCGGCACGCCCGTCATGCCGCTGATCGGCGCGGCCAATCACGATCCACGGGCCTTCGAGAAGCCCGACGTCTTTGATGTCGCGCGATCGCCGAACCATCATCTGGGCTTCGGCTTCGGAGCGCACTTCTGTCTGGGGAGGCCGCTCGCCTTGATGGAGACCCGGATCGCGCTCCGGAACCTGTTCGAGCGCCATCCGGATCTGGCGCTCGGCGTCGATCCGGAGGAGCTCGTGATCGCCAACCTTCCCGGCTGGCATCGCCACGAGCATCTTCCGGTCGTGCTCGGGTCGGGTCGGGATTCGTGACGGATCGCGGGATTTCGCTTCGATGAGGCGTGGCCGGGTCGTGGCGAAGGCCCTCGGCGTCATTCTCAGCGTGTTGCTCGCGCTGGTCCTCGCGATCTTCTGGATCCTCTTCTTTTCCCCGGTTCCGCCGCTCGCGACGGAACCGGCCGGGCTCGCGGGGGACGGCAGCGCCCTCGACTCCTGTCCGCGACCGACGCTCGACGGCCATGGAAAGAAGGCGGTCGACATTCCCAAGGGCAACACGCCGGGATGCCGGTACGATCATTTCCCCTTGCCGATTCCCGGCGAATGCACGGAACCGCTGGCGGAGGGCGCCTCGGCGGGCGGCGGTGGACCCGCCTCCACCCGTTCGCGGAGATTCCGAAGCGTATGGAAGGGCAGATCCTTGCTCGCCTGGCGCACGAGCCAGCCGGGTAGACTGCCGCCGGGATCCGAGTCGACGGTGTAGACGACGCGGGTGCCTTCGGGCGTGGGGGTCAGGTCGTAGGAGCCGACGAGTCGCGGCATCCGCACGACGCCGCCAGGAACCGGGGCATCCGGGGCCTCGGTACTTCGGAACTCGATGTGGATGCGGCCGTCCTCGAAGTCCGTACGCTCGGATTCGAGAACGACGTCGCGGTCGGAGACGGGCCAGGGGGAGCCGATCCGGTTGTACGCGAGTCTTCGACCGTCCGTTGGGGGAAGAACCCGGGCTTCCTCGCATCGGTGTTGCCAATCGATGTAGGTATGGACGGCCCCGATCCAGGCGGCGATGCGTTCGGGCGTCGCAGCCATCGTCGTCGTGCCGGTCAGGATGGGCAGCACCCGTCCGGGCAACATCTCCTCTTCGACGGTGATCCCCTCTTCGACCCGCACGACCTCGCGATCCGCACGAACGGGATTCGCGAGCGTGATCGCCAGGAAAAGGAGCCCGGAAACGAGAAGCCAAGGACGGAACCCGATCGCTCGCATCCGGCAATCATAGGCGGGAGGGGGACCGAAAGAAG
>DRKE01000389.1 GCA_011051925.1 Deltaproteobacteria bacterium | reverse complement strand
GCCTGTCTGGCCGGCGACCTGGCCGGTTTCTTCGGCGCCGTCGCCGGGTGCCACTTCTTTTTCGGATGACGGACAGATGTCATGACGACGCCAGACACCCGCGATGAGACTCCGCGAGCGCGCCGCCCTCCGGCCGAAGTCTCGCGACGTCGGTGCCCCCCCCGGATCGAGACACTCGATGGCGACGCCAGCCGGATCAAAGCCCTCGTACAGACCCGACTCGGGCGCGCTGCCGCATCGATCGAACCGATCGATGCGGGACTCGGAACCCGACGTTTCTACCGGGTACATCTCCACGAGGGCGAGCCGCAAAGCGTGATCGCCCGGGTCGAACCGGAGGGCACTCCGCAACCGCGCGCGGATGCCCTGCTCGCCGAAGCGCCGACATGGCTTCCCGAACCCCGTCTCGAGCCGATCCGGGGTTTTCTCGAAGCGGGCGGTCTCCCCGTCCCCCGCTGTCCCGTGCATTGTCCCGAGGACGGGATCGACCTGCTCGAAGACGTCGGAACCCGGACGCTGGCGATGACCGGGGGCGCCGAGCGACGGGCATGCTACAGGGAAGCCTGCAGCCTGATTCCCCGTCTCCAACGACTGCACGCTCCGGCCGATCGGGTGCCCGCCTTCGGCCGGATCTACGATCGCGCCCTCGTTGGAACCAAGGCCTGGAAATGGCTGCATTGGACGATTCCCGGATTGCTCGGTCGCCAACCGCGACCCGACGAAACCCGCGAGATCCACGCCCTGTTCGAGAAGATCGCCCGTCTGCTCGAGTCGGCCCCACGACGCCTGGCCCACCGCGACTTCAAGGCCGAGAACCTGCACCTCCGAACGGGGTCACCGGAGGCCGATCCGAGGGGCCCCGAAGACGCAGGGACCCGTCTCGTGATGATCGATTTCCAGGGCGCCTTCCTCGCACCGCCGGAATACGACCTGGCCTGCCTTCTGGTCGACATGCAGGTCGATCTCGATGAGCAGCTCGTGCAGACCTGCCTCGACGAGACCCGCCCGGCACTGCCCGATGCACCCGACCCGGAGACCTTCGCGCTTCGCTTCGATGGGATCGCGCTGCTCCGGCTCTGCAAGGACCTCTCCCACGTCATCCATGCCGCGGTCGCCCGGAATGATCCACGCCGATTTCATGAGGTACCCCGGGGACTGGCGCTCCTGGAAGGAACAGTGGGGCGACTCGAACACACCTTTCCGGAGATCCGGACACTCACTTCTGTGATCCATGCACTTACAGCCGCCGCCCATTCATCCGATAGTCCTTCCCAGGGGCGCGCCGAATGAAGGCGGATCGCAGCCCGAGAGAGAGCCTGGCTGGGAAGACGGCAACGAGGAGCCGGATGGACCGGTACCGGAAGGGACCCTGGTGAGAGCGATGATCCTCGCGGCCGGACTCGGAACGCGAATGCGCCCCTTCTCCGAGCTTCGCGCGAAGCCGGCCCTGCCGGTTCGCGGGCGTCCCGTCATCAGTCTGCTGCTCCACTTCCTCGCGGCACAGGGATGCCGACAGGTGATGGTCAACCTCCACCATCGGCCGGAGTCGATTCGCGCCGCCGTGGCTTCGGATTGCCCACCGGATCTCGACATCACCTGGTCCGAAGAGCCGATGCCCCTCGGCACGGGCGGCGGAATCCGTCGCGCGTCCGACTTCCTGGCGGAAGACGAAGCCTGCGTCGTGATCGCCGGAGACATGCTGCTGGACCTCGACCTGGCCGGGCATTTCGAGGCCCATCGCGCCAGTGGCCGGGAAGTCACGCTCCTGCTGCACGACGATCCTCGCGACGGGGATTTCGGCACGATCGGGGTGGACGCGAACGGCGGCCTCTGCCGGATCGGAAGCCGGGTCGTCGATCGCGCCCACCCGGAAGATCACTCCCCCGAAACCGCTCGCGGACTCTTCACCGGCGTGCGCTTCTTCTCGCGTCGTGCTCTCGAGAATCCACCGCGGGAGACCGTCTTCGAGGACCTGCGCGACTGGATCCTCCCGGCCGTCGAGGCCGGCACCCTCTCCGTCGGCGCCGAACGGGTCGAGGCCGACCAGATCGTCTGGGAACCCGTCGGCACGCCTGCCGAATACCTCCACGCCAACCTTTCTCCCCCTTCCCTGCCCAGCCTCGGTGGCACGGTCCGGCATTGGGAAGGCGACATCGAGATTCGCGGCCGGGACCGCGATGTCATCATTTCCCGAAAGGCGCGGGTATCCGTCGATACCGATCTCGCACGCTGCGTGGTATGGGATGGCGAAGAGATTCCCGCCGGTTTCCGGGGACACGACGGCGTCTTCGCCGGGGGGCGATTCCGAAGCTGCCTCGGCGATCCGGAAGCCAGCGAAGAAAGCAGGAGCCGGCATTGAGCGAAGTCGTCTTCATCGGAACCAGTGACGCCTTCGGCGCGGGCGGGCGACGCCAATCAGCGGTCTTCGCCCGGGCCCAGCGCGGGGGCATGCTCTTCGACTGCGGCGCGACGACGAATACCGGTCTGTCCCAGCTCGGCATCTCACGGGACGAGATCGACGTGATCCTGATCTCCCATTTCCATGGCGACCATTTCGGAGGCATTCCCGCCTTCCTCTATGCGGCGCTCTACACCGACCTCCGCCGCCATCCGGTCGAGATCGTCGGCCCTCCTGACATCGAAGCCCGGGTCCATGCTCTCGCGCGAGCCATGGGGCATCACCTCGAGGACCGCGAATGGTCCTTTCCGATCCGTTTTCGGGAGATCCGACCCGACGAATCCCTCAGTGTCGGCCCCGCAGAGATCGAGGCCTTCGCCACGGAGCACCAGCCCGAATCGAACCCCCAGGGCTATCGCGTCTCCCTGGGCCAGGAACGGATCGCCTATTCCGGCGACACGGGATGGTTCGAGGACCTGCCCGGCCAGATCGCGAACAGCGACCTCTTCATCTGCGAATGCACGCTCCATCGCGCCCAACTCGATTTCCATTTGAGCCTCGACGAGCTCCGGGAACATCGTGATGATCTCGATTGCGGTCGCTTGATCCTGACGCATCTGGGGCATGACATGGCGGGGCGGCGGGGGCAGATCGAGATCGAGACCGCAGACGACGGCCTCGCTGTCAAACTCTAGAAGGTGTTTCGAAGAATGGGTCTGGCACGGGTCCTGCTTTGATCGGGCAGCATGCCTGCGTGCCCTGCTTCGAAGCCGCCTCCTTTCTGTCCTTCGCCGGATTGCGATTCCCGAACGCGTCCGGGGACCTGGCGCTACAAGAAAAAAGGGTTCTTCCATCGCACCCACCCGCCCCATCGCGTCCAGCGGTACCGTTGTCATCATTGCGGCCGGAACTTCAGTGCACAGACCT
>DRKE01000388.1 GCA_011051925.1 Deltaproteobacteria bacterium | reverse complement strand
CGATGCTCGTCGCATTCCTCCAACGGGACCGGGAGTGTGGCGAGGCCGAGAGCGTCGGGCGGAAGCACAGGGTTCGAGTCGGGTCAATTTCTGGGGTGAAATCCGTCTCGAGCTTCCGCCCGGCGCTTCTCTACCCGGCTTCCGGGCTGTCGTCAGCCGAACGGAAACGGAAAGCCCGAGCGGGCGGACCGGGACGGGACCCTGGCAAGACGAAGCGGAAACGGAGGGAAGACGGAGGGAAGAACGAAGGGGCGAAGCCGTCTTTCGGACCGCTTCGCCCCCAGTCTTCCTGCTTCTTCTTCCCGCAGCGCATGTTCCGGGGGTTCCGACCCAACGGATCTCCCGGAGCTCGACCCGATCAGCCCATGCGGCCCTGAAGCATGATCGCGATGACGAGGCCGTAGATGGCGATCGACTCGATCAGGACCATGCCGAGAATGAAGTTGGTGAACATGGCGCCCGCAGCGCCGGGATTCCGCGCGATCCCCGCCGTGGTGTTGCCGGCGGTGAGGCCCTGGCCGATGCCACAGCCGAGGCCGGCCATGCCGATCGCGAGGCCCGCTCCGATGCCGAGACCACTCACGGCGGTTCCATCCGCAGCGAAGGCGGCTGCCGGCGCGAGGAAGAGGACGAGAGACCAGACGAGGACGTTGACGATACGACGCATTCTATTTTTCCTTCTTTCCTGGACCCTGGATCCCGACAGCCTGATCGGCTGCGGGACCCGGAGCGGGTCGAATGAACCTGGCCCGGCGGAATTCGCCGGACCGACGAGCGGGGCCTGTCCCCACCCGGTTGCTGAAACCGTTGAGGAACCGACGATCAGTGCGGCTCCTCGAGCGCCAGACCGATGTAGATCATCGTGAGCAGCGCGAAGACGAAAGCCTGGAGAAAACTCACGAGCAGACCCAGCCCCATGAACACGGCTGGTACGACGATCGGAACCAGACCCAACCAGATCATGACGACCGTATGGTCGGCGAACATGTTGGCGAGCAGACGAATGTAGAGCGTACCGACCCGCGCGAGATGAAGAACGATCTCGAGAGGCAGGAAGAAGGGTGTCAGGACCCGGATATGATAGGTCTTGCCCCCGATCGTCGGCTGCCAGAGCGCGGGGCCCATGAACTGGTAGATGTATTTCCAACCGTGGCGCTTGATTCCGACGAAGTTGTAGACGACGAAGGAGATGATCGCCCAGGCAAGCGTGACGTTCCGATCGCTCGTCGATCCGAGCAGCCCCGGCACCAGGCTCAGCATGTTGGAAACGAGGACGAAAAAGAAGATCGCACCGATCACCGGGAAATAGCGTCGCCAGTCCTCGCCGATCGTCGCTTCGCAGAGGTCACCGAGTGCCTGGATGATCACCTCGACGACATTCCGGACGGAAACACCCTCGTCCGGCAGGACACCGGCGTCTTCGCCCGCGACGGCTCGTTTGATCGAAAGACCCGCGAGGATCAGGATCCCCGCCGCGAAGAGCGCGGAGAGGTAGATCCACTCGGTATGGATCTGGTGTGCCAGACTTTCGAACACGTTCATGATCTTCTCTCGTCGGCTTCCGAGGCGGATGGATCGGTTGCCGGATTCCGGGAACCGATCTCAGCCCGCTCGTTCTGTTCTCGCTCCACCGGATGGGCGTCGACCCGATCGGCATCCTCCCGATCGGAGTGTCGGGAAGTGAAGAGACGCCCATTCAACCACAATCGGTCCCCTTCGTCCTCATCGATTCCATCGTCCAGGAAAACGGGCAGGGTCGCGGGATCGACGATCGGGGGACGGTTCAACCAGGCATCGAGCAGGGTGGCGGGCATCGCGATCGAAAGGCCGATCAGGAGGGCGATCGGATGCGCTCCGGCCTGCATCGTCACGTAGATGGCCGTACCGAGAACGACCAGGCGCATCGACAGTCCGCCGACCCATCCCCCCGACATGATCTCACCGGCGAAAAGCCGCTTCGATGCGCGATGGATCGCACCGAGGTTGATCGCCTCCAGAAAGGCCCCGGCTGCCAGGCTCGTCGCGAAATGGGGCGTCGCGAACGCAAACGAAGCCACGGCCGCACTCACGGAGAGCCCGAGATTCCACTGCTCGACACTGGCCAATCGGATCTTCATCTTCGCTCGTCGTCGTTCCGTCGCTCTCGAAGCGGCTCGGTTCCTTCCGACTTGTCGCGCCGGTCGGCTCCGTGCTCTTTCTCTGCTTCGCTGCCCTCTTTGTTGTCGTTCTCTTTCTCGTTCTCTTCGCGCTCGTCGAGCAGGGCCCGACTCATGCCCGGCGCTTCACCGAATCCCCGATCGTCTCCGGACCAGGCTTCCCTCGCAGGACCCGCGGCCTTGCCCTTGCCGGATCCGGTTGACGTGGCGTCGAGCTCTCTTCCCAGCCTCACCAGCCTGAGCACCATGGCCGCGAAGCCGAGCACGATCCCGACCAACAAACCGACGGGCGCGGTCCCCCAACGCCGATCCACCCAATATCCGATCCCACCGGCGATCAGGACCGAGCCGATCGCCTCGAAAGCGCCCTGGTAGGCTTCACTACCGGCCGCAGCCGCCGCGCGTTTCAATCGCCGACGTCCGGGATAGTCGGGCGGCTCACTCACGGGACCTCTTTCAGGGCCTCTTTCAGGCCCCCTCGCGGGGCCGATTCTCGGGACCGCTATCGGAACCTGTCTCGCGTCGGACGCGGTGACTCCTCGCCTCGAAGGGTCGGAAATCGGCGCGCAGCATAGCCTTTCGCCCTTCGGCGCTCAACGCATCCGAGCAACCCGGGCCATCGCCCGTCGGGCCGATTCGAGGGTTCGAGCGATCTCCCGGGAGCCGTGGGCGAGGCTCACGAACCCCGCTTCGTAGGGTGAAGGCGCGAGCTGGATGCCCTCCTCGAGCATCGCCGAAAAGAAGCGTCGAAAGGCGGCTGCATCACTTTGCTGCGCCTCGGCGAAGGATTCAACGGGCCCGGGGTGGAAGAAGAAACCGAACATGCCTCCGACGCTTCGGGTCGTGATCGGAACCCCCGCTTCCCTCCCGATCTCTTCGAGTCCAGAGGCCAGCGCCCCGGATCGCGCAGCCAGGGTTTCGTAGACGCCATCGGCTTCCAGCAGCTCGAGGGTCGCGAGGCCTGCGGCGACGGCGAGGGGATTGCCCGAAAGCGTGCCCGCCTGATAGACGTCGCCCTCGGGTGCGATCCGGGCCATCAGGTCCCGCCGGCCACCATAGGCCGCCGCGGGAAGCCCTCCGCCCACGATCTTGCCCAGGGTCGTGAGGTCCGGCTTCACACGGTAGAGACGCTGCGCGCCCCCGCGCGCGACACGGAATCCAGTCATCACTTCGTCGAAGATGAGCAGGGCGCCGAACTCGTTGCAGAGATTCCGCAGGCCCTTCAGGAATCCGGGCACCGGAGGGATGCACCCCATGTTCCCCGCGACCGGTTCGACGATGATCGCAGCGATCTGCTGGCCCCAGCGGTCGAAGGCCTCGCGGGTCGCTTCGAGATCGTTGTAGGGAGCCACGATCGTGAGGTCGGTCATCGCCTTCGGCACGCCCGGCGAACCCGGGATTCCGAGAGTCGCGACGCCGCTGCCGGCACCGACGAGCAGCCCATCGGAATGTCCGTGGTAGCAGCCGTCGAATTTCAGGATGCGATCGCGACCGGTGACACCCCGCGCGAGCCGCAGAGCGCTCATGGTCGCTTCGGTTCCCGAGCTGACCATGCGGATCTTCTGGATCGACGGAAGGACCCGGCGGATCGCCTCCGCGAGATCGCTTTCGCGAACGGTCGGT
>DRKE01000387.1 GCA_011051925.1 Deltaproteobacteria bacterium | reverse complement strand
CTACGAAGAGATCGACGCGGCCGATTTCGATGCCATCCATCTTCCGGGGGGTCACGCGCCGGGAATGAGGCCCTATCTCGAGTCGGAGACCCTGCAGGCGAAGCTCGTCGGATTCTTCGATCGCGACCTCACGGTCTCCGCCATCTGCCATGGTCCCGTGCTGCTCGCCCGCGCGATCGACCCTTCGACCGGATACCCGGTTCTGCGTGGAAGACGCATGACGGCGCTCACCCGGACGCTCGAGCGAGCGGGCTTCTGGCTCACGTTCTGGAAACTCGGTCGACATTTCAGGACCTATTCCGAGTACGTCGAAAGCGAAATCCGCCGCGCGATCGGGCCGGAGGGGCGCTTCGAAAGCGGCCCGCTCCTGCCCTCCTACGATGCGGGTTTCACCGTGCGCGATGGCAACCTGATCACGGCGCGTTGGCCCGGCGACGCCGACGCGCTCGGGCGGCGGCTCGCTGATCTGCTGCGATCGGAAGGACCGGCCGGGAAAGAAGGCTGATCGCCCGCAGTCGCTTCCGACCTTGAAGGAGCTCCATCTTGTCCGAGCCGTCCCCCAGCCTCGCGATTCCGGATTCCCTCGACGACATCTCCCCGGACTGGCTGTCGAGCGCGATCTCGACGCGTCATCCCGACGCCTCGGCCGAAACGCTCGAATTCGTGGAGGCCCATAGCGGCACGACCGGGCGCGTTCGACTACGCGTGACCTGGAACGCGGGCTCGAACGCCCCGACCGCGCTGTTCGGCAAGCTCCCTCCGACCGACCCGCTTTCCCGTGAGATGGTCGCCTTCACGGACATGGGTCGGCGCGAGGCGCGTTTCTACGAGGAGGTCGCAGGCGGACTCCCGATCCGCGTTCCCGATCCGATCTGGTCCGGATGGTCCGCGAAGGACCCGAAGGTGTATTTCATGCTGCTCGAGGATCTCGAGGATTCGGGCTGCGATTTCCCTTCTTCCCGCGGTATCGAGATCCCCGGCCACGCCGAACGGATGATGGACACGCTCGCGACCCTTCATGGTCACTACTGGCAGAGCCATCTTTTCGACGGAGAACTCGCCTGGATCGAAAGACCGATGCGGGCGAGCGTCGGCCCCCAGCTGATCGAAGAGGCGCTCGGACGATTCGGGGAGCGGATGCCGGCCGATTTCCATGCGTTGGCCCGGCTCTATCTCGATCATACGGAGGCGGTCTGCGACCTTCTCGATTCCGGTCCCTGGACGCTCACCCATGGCGACTGCCATGCGGGCAACACCTTCCTCGATGGTGACCGTGTCGGTCTGCTCGACTGGGCCTGTGTCTGCCGGGCACCGGGCATGCGGGATGTCAGCTACTACCTCTGCAACTCCGTTTCGACGGAACTGCGACGCAAGAGCGAACGGAAGCTCGTGAAGCGCTATCTCGAGAGACTCGGGCCGGCGGGCGGCATCCCGCCGAGCTTCGAAGAAGCCTGGACGCAATATCGGCGACTCGCGACCTGTTCGTGGATCGCGGCGACCGTCACCGCGGCGGCGGGAGACCGCATGCAGAGCCTCGAAGTCGGCCTGCGCGCCATGGAACGCGCGACCCGCGCGATCTCCGATCTCGCCACTCCGGCGCTTCTGCAGGCCGAGCTGGGTCCCTGAGCGGAAGCACGGCATCCGAAGCGAAGCGACGGGGCCGCCTCAGTCGTCGCCCGGCGGGATCTGCGCGTCATCCGGGGTCAGCCTGTAGACGGCGACCAGGAGGGCGACGAAATGCATCGAAGCGAGTGCCAGGAGAAGAATCAACCCCAGCAGGTAGGGGCCGAAGCTTCGATCGAATCCCACGGCCAGGGCATTCATGGACTGGACGACCACGGTCAGGAGGATGAGCCCCCCGTTCAGGCTCTCGAAGCGCTGGGTCGACCATTGTCGCTGTCGATAGAGCACACGCAAGCGGGACCCGACGATGATGAGATGGATGAAGAGGAAGATTGCCATGATCGCACTCGCGCTCGCCCAGACGACCGTTTCCGTGAACGCGAAATGAAAGGGAACGAAGGGCAGCAGGGAGAAGAAGAGGGTCGCGAGGCTGGATTCGATCATCAACCACAGTCGCAACCGGTACTCCGGCCCCCAGCCTTCTCCTTCGCGATGACCGAGGACCCCGACGATCGACGTGAATCCCGCAAAGGCGATCGAGACCTCCGTGATGCCGAGCAGGACGTCGGAACCTTCCATGGCGATCAACCCGCCTGCTTCGAGAGAAACCCGTCCACCAATCGATTGAAGCGATCGGGCATCTCGTAGTAGGGGGAATGACCCGATCCCGGAATCGTTTCCAGCTCGGCGCCCGGAATCAGGCCGGCGACCTCCCGGATCGCCTCGGTCGGAAAGAGCGGATCCTCTTCGCCCGAAATCACCAGGGTCGGCGTCTCGTGTGCCCGGAGCGCCTCGGGTTGGACCGGCATCGTGGCGAGGCGCCCCAGAAGCTGGGGCGAGAAGCCCGTATTCAGGCCAGCGATCTGGTCGTACAGGAAGGCCAGCTCCGGCTCGCGCCGTTGGAACGCTTCCGAGAGGGCCGCGTTCCCCCGGATGCCGGTCTCGGATGCCCCGATGGCAATCTGGTCGATGGCTTCGAGGATCCGATCCGTCACGATGCCGCCCGGCGTTCCGCAGAGCACGAGACACGAAAGCCGATCGGGATGTTCGAGGGCCATCCGAAGCCCGGTCCAGCCCCCCATCGATTGACAGACCAGGGCGACCCGCTCGATCCGCTCGGCATCGAGAACGGCGATCAGGTCCTCACAGAAGAGCTCGGGGCGGAACGCCTCGGGTGGACAGAGGGAGCGACCGAAACAGCGATGATCGAACGTGACGACGCGATACCGGGCCGAGAAGTACGGAACCTGTCGCCACCAGATCAGCGTATTTCCGCCCGCTCCGTGCGCGAAGGCGATCGGCCATCTCCCGCCATGGACTTCACCATGGACTTCGTAGTAGATCGAAGCTTCCCGACTCGACACCCGGGGCACGTGACCCCTCCTTGCGCGGCGGACACCCCGGCGATCATATCACGCAGTGGCTATGCTCTCCGCATGTTGATGCATCTCTTCGAAGGACTTCCCTTCTACGTTCTCTGGCCCGTTCTCGCCGTGATCGGCGTCGGTTGGTACCTGCTGATCTGTGGCGGACTCTACGTGCTGCTCCATCGCTCCCGGTTCGCGCAGAAGGCCCGACGCTACAAGACCCAGCTCCGGCCGACGCGACCCGACCAGGTCCGCGGCGAGATCCGCGACGGCGTCCTTTCGATGAGCATGGTGATGGGATGCGTCGCGATCTCGTTCTGGTGTGCCGAGAACGGCTACAACCAGCTCTACGCTTCGCCCGATGAATATCCCCTGTGGACGATTCCCCTGAGCATCCTCGCCGTCTTCCTGATCATGGAGGTCTTCGAGTGGACTTTCCATTGGGCCTGTCACCGGAATGATCTCCTGTGGAAGGTGCACAGACATCACCACCGCTACTCCAATCCGACCCCCTTCGGCGTCATGGCCGATGCGCCGCTCGACATGTTCATCAAGGCGTCTCCGATCCTCTGGATCCCCTTCCTCTTCCCGATCTGGGACGTCGCCCTGATCGGCACGTTCGCGACGATGAATTTCGTCTACGGAACCTATCTTCACGCGGGGTTCGACCCGCCCTGGATGCCTTCCCCCCACAGCCGCTACCTCGTTTCGGCCTGGCATCACAACGAGCATCATGCCGGAGCGGTCGATACCAATTTCGGTTTCTTCACGGGATTCATGGACATCTGGTTCGGCACCCGCTTCACCCCCTCGGACAAGGTGGAGAAGCGCCCCCACTATCGCTGTCCCGAATGTCGCGAGGAGAAGAAGGGGGCGAGCGCCCTGCACGCGGCCTGAACGGTCGGGGAACGACGCGCGGGACGAGCCTGATCGCTATGCTCGAACCATGTCAGGAAGCCTGTCGGTTCCGCAGTTCGTCGACGCCCCGAGCAGCCAGCCGGGATGGGTGCGAGCCGCGAATGCCCTCGGACGTCGGATCCCGCTTCTTCGCCGGCCTTCCGCCGAGGCGTGGTGGGCCGAAGCACGACGCGGCGCCCTCGCCGACTGCGAGCCGACACCCGAAGCCCGTGAGGCCCTCGACGCGCTGGCGGCCTCGATCGAACACGAAGCCCGGCTGAACCTCGTCGGTCGCATCTCGGCCCGCAGCGATACGCTTCGACTGGCGAGGACGCATCTCCGGATCCATCGCGCGCTCCGGAAGACACCCGAGATCGAGGCGACGCCGCTGCCCCCTCTCGTCTTCATCGTCGGATGGCCACGAACGGGAACGACCTTCCTCCATCATCTTCTCGCCCGCGATCCCCGCAACCGGACTCTTCCCTACTGGGAGAGTTTCGATCCGGTCCCGCCCGGGCGGAAACGCGACCGGCGGGTCGAAGAGCTGCGCCGGATGCTTCGATTCCTCGAGCTTCTCGCCCCGGACTACCAGGCCATCCATCCGATGACGCCGACGGATCCCGAAGAATGCGTCGCGCTCTTCATGAACGAATTCCGGACCCTCCAGTTCGATTTCCAGTACCGCGCGCCAGGCTATGTCGACTGGCTCTTCGGCCAGGATCCGCGCATCGCCTACTCCGCCTACCATCGCCAACTGAAACTCGTCCAGTTCCATCGGCCGGCCGGAGAGCGCTTCATCCTCAAGGACCCGACCCATCTCGTCCACCTCGAAACCCTGATCGACCTCTTTCCCGACGCGAGGTTCATCTTCACCCACCGCGACCCGGCCGCGGCAATCTCTTCCATCTGCAGCCTCATGGCCCATACCCGGGCGATCTTCAGCGACGAAGTCGATCCCCGGGAGATCGGCCGGGAAGTCCTGTCCGGCTACTGGCCTCCCGCACTCGACCGCGCACGCGAACTCCGTACGCGACTCGCCCCGGATCGGATCGCGGACGTCCGGCATGCGGACCTGGCCCGAGATCCCGTCGCGACCGTCCGTGGGCTCTACGATCGACTCGACCTGCCCTTCGACGAGGGCGTTGCCGGGGCGCTCGGGCACTTCGTCGAACGCCAGCATGCCATGCCCCGGCATCGACACATCCATTCCCCCGACGGATTCGGCCTCCGGACCGAAGCCATCCGCGATCGCTTCAAGGAATATCGCGAAGAATTCGATCTCGAATAGCACCCGGAGGACGGGATTTTCCCGAGCCGACCGGCTAGGATGAACGTTCAAGGAGCCCACCATGCGACTCGAAAAGCCCCGCCTCGCCCCCCTCGAACCCGAAGAGATCGATCCCGAGATCCGCGAGCGATTCGGCGATGGACCGATCCTCAACATCTTCCGCACCCTCGCGCACCACCCGAAGCTCATGAAGCGCTGGCTCGTCTTCGGGAATCACGTGCTGGCCAAGAACACGCTCACACCCCGGGAACGGGAACTCGCGATCCTGCGGGTCGGCTGGCTCCGGAAGGCCGAGTATGAATGGGCGCAACACGTGGCGATCGCCCTCGATTCGGGTCTCAGCCAGGAGGAGATCGAGCGCGTGCCCGCCGGTGCGGGCGCGGCGGGCTGGAGCGAATCCGAAGTCGCCCTCCTGAAGGCGGTCGACGAGCTGGTCGGGGATGCCTTCATCGAAGACGAGACCTGGCAGGCCCTCGGGCGATTCTTCGACACGGAACAGATCATGGACCTCATCTTCACGGTCGGTCAATACAATCTCGTGTCGATGGCCCTCAACTCGCTCGGCGTCCAGCTCGAGGAGGGTGCCAAGGGCTTTCCGGAGTCATGAGCCAGCCCGGCGGAACCCGCCTGGCGGACAAGGTCGCCATCGTCGTCGGAGCCGGTCAGACGCCCGGGGACACGATCGGCAATGGCCGGGCCACCGCGATCGTCTTCGCGCGTGAGGGGGCCCACGTCCTGGCCGTCGATCGTGACCTCGCCTCGGCACGGGAGACCGTCGACATGATCGAGAAGGAAGGCGGCTCGGCTGTGGCCCTCCGCGCCGACGCCACGCGCGAATCGGATTGTCGGGAGATGATCGACACCTGCCTCGAGCGGCACGAGCGGATCGACATCCTCCACAACAACGTGGGCATCGGCGGATCCGATGCCGGTCCCGCGCAGATCGAGGAAGAAGAATGGGATCGGATCCTCTCGGTCAATCTGAAGAGCGTGATCCTTCCCTGCAAGGCCGTTCTTCCCGTCATGCGAAAACAGCGCTCAGGAAGCATCATCAACATCTCCTCGATCGCCGCGGTCTGCGCGACGGGTATCGTCGCATACAAGACCTCGAAAGCCGGGATCAACGCCTATACCCAGTCCCTCGCGATCGGAAACGCGAAATACGGCATCCGGGCCAATGTCATCATGCCCGGACTGATGGAAACGCCGATGGCGATCGAGGGCATCTCCCGGGGACGTGGCATCGACAAGCAGGAACTCATTCGCGCGCGCAACGCGCAGGTGCCGCTGCGCGGTCGGATGGGCACGGCCTGGGACATCGCCCATGCGGCGCTCTTCCTCGCCTCGGACGAAGCGGATTTCGTGACCGGTGTCGCCCTGCCCGTCGACGGCGGACAGACGGCCCGGGTCGGCTGAGATCGGGCCGGCTCGGATCGCGCTCGCCCCGGGCGCAGTCCTCGACTCAGTCCCCGCCGCGTCGAAAGGCCGCCGGTCGCCGGGAGAACCACGGACGAGCGGCTTCGAGCTGTCCGGCGAGCCTGAAGAGCAACCCTTCCTCGTTCATCCGGCCCATGAACTGGACTCCGATCGGCAGATCATCCGCGCTCCAGTAGAGCGGGACCGACATCGCCGGATGACCCGTGATGTTCGCCATCTGCGTGTACCCCACGGTCTGCAGGACGGCGATGCCCTGAGCCTGTCGGTCCGGGTTCGAGAGGGAGAGAAGACCCAGTGGATGGGGCGGAACCGCCATCGTCGGCGAAAGGACGAGGTCGTAGGACACCAGGTGATTCGCCAGGGCCCGACCCGTGGCGTGGATCGTCTGGACCGCCGCCACATAATCGACCGCGCTGCGTTTCTCGCAGATCCGCGCCAGCGCCCAGGTGCCGGGCTCCACGTCGTCTTCGCGCAGGGGTCTTCCGAGCTCCCGGGCCCGGGCCTCCATCATCGCACGCGTATTCGCACTCAGGATCGTGAGCGTCGCGGGCGCGAGCACATCCGGATCGACCTCGAAGGGCACCTCTTCGAGGTCGTGCCCGAGATCCCGACAGAGCATTTCCGCGTCCTTCAGCGCGGCCAGGCAGTCGGGATGCGGATCGATTCCGTTGAAGGCTCGTGTCTGGATGGCGATCCGGAGCCTGCCCGGCTCCCGGGAGACCTCCTCGAGGAAGGGGCGCTCGGGGGGCTGTGCCGCATAGGGCGCCCCGCGATCCGGCCCCGCCGTCGCGTCGAGCAGCGCCGCACTGTCGCGAACCGATCGGCTGACCGCATGGACGGCACTCATGCCCGCCCAGCCCTCACCCGAGATCGGCCCCATCGGCGTCCGTCCCCGCGTCGGCTTCAATCCGAAGAGGCCACAACAGGAAGCCGGGATCCGGATCGAGCCGCCCCCGTCGCTGGCGTTGGCAAGGGGCACGATCCCCGCGGCCACCGCCGCCGAGGCACCGCCGGAGGACCCTCCTGAAGTCCGCTCCAGGTTCCACGGATTCTTCGTCTGTCCGTAGAGCCGGGTCTCCGAGGTCGTCGTCAGACCGAATTCGGAGGAGTGGGTCTTGCCGAAGACGACGAGGCCCGCCCGTCGATAGCGCGCGACGAGTTCACTTTCGATCGCAGGCACGTACTCGGCGAACAGCCGCGAGCCGTTCGAGAGAATCACGCCAGGCCATGCCAGATGGAGATCCTTCAACAGGAAAGGCACGCCTTCGAAGGGACCCTTCGGAAGCCCCGCGGCGACGGCCTTTCTCGCCTCGTCGAACATCGGGATGACGATCGATCCGATCTCCTCGTCCCGGGATCCGGCGCGTTCGATCGCGACTTCCAGAAGGGCCTCCGTCGAGATCTCCCCCCGCTTCACACGTTCCGCCAGAGCGAGCGCATCACATTCTTCGTAGTCTTCCATGCCCCTCCCACGACCGCCCCACGCCGGAATCCCGGCGCGTTCCATGCGGTCATCGTCCGACCGATCGGACGGCCGTTCGTCGGACGATCCAGCGAGCCGACGCCTTCGACCGAGGCGGGATCGGGACCGACGGATGACGAGCATAGTGCCGAATCCCGCATCTCGCCGATCCTTCGAAGGGCGTCTCATCTCGACACCCGATCGCGTAGAATCGGGACGTGAACACCCCGGCCCATCTGATTCTCAATGCCGTCGTCCTCGGATGGGGACGAACCGGCAATCAATGGCTCTCGATCCTCGCCGGTGCCGTCCTGCCCGACCTGCCGATGCTCGCGTTCTATCTCTTCGAGCGCTTCGGCCTCGGCCAGAGCGAGGAGAGGATCTGGTCGGTCCTGTATTTCGACCCCGATTGGCAGACCTTCTTCGACGTCTTCAACAGCCTGCCCCTGATCGCGGTCGGCCTGGGGGTCGCCCTGGCAAGACGTTCCCCCGCGGCGCTCGCCTTCTTCCTGAGCATGGCCCTCCATGTCGCGGGTGATCTCCCCCTGCATCACGACGATGCCCACGGCCATTTCTTCCCCTTTTCGAACTGGCGATTCGAGAGTCCGCTCTCCTATTGGGATCCTGCCCACTACGGAACATGGATCGGCTCGCTCGAGATCGTCGGGGTGATCGCGGGAAGCCTGCTTCTCGTGCGTCGTGGACGGCCCTGGCGGATCATCGGCCTCGCCACGCTCGTCCTCTATGCTCTCTTCGGCGCGTTCGCGCTCCGCTATTGGGCAGGGCTTCCCGACGTCTGATGCCGCCCCGACCCACCGCCCCAGGCCCGATTCCGCGCAAGGGGACATCCCGCCTCGTCCTGCAGCGATCTGCCCCAGTCGCACCCCGCTTCCCGGCCCGACCGTCCGAAGGGCTGGCACGGAACCTGCTTGGAAGATCCCGTGTCATCGTCCTGTGCCGGACTCCGCGGTCCCCTCCGCGCGCCGGCATGCGAGGCCGACGCGTCACGAGAGGCATGCGAACCCAACCGATCCAGGGAGATCCGTCCAGCATGAAGAAGAACGAGCCACTCGACCGAATCCTCACTCGCGACGTCGTGACCGCCCACACGGGCATGAAGGTGAGCGACGTTCGAAAGATCTTCGCGCAGGAAGGCTTCCATCACGTCCCCGTCGTGTCGGGGAAGAAGCTGATCGGTCTGATCTCGGCTTCGGACATCCTCGGAATCAGCGTCGAGGGCGTCGGGAGTGACGAGCGATCGATGGACGCCTATCTCGACCACCAGTTCTCGATCGAAGGACTCATGAAGAAGGACCTCGAGACCCTCTCCCTGAAGTCCACGATCGCGGATGCGGCCGAGATCCTTTCCGACGGGAACTTCCACGCCGTGCCCATCGTGAACGACGCCGGCGAACTCGAAGGACTCGTCACGTCGACGGACCTGATCCGATACCTGCGCGACCTCTTCTGATTCGACTGATTCGACCCCGACCCGATCCGACCCGCTCGACGTGGCCTCCGCGCGATGCCATCGGAGACGCGGACGCGGCGGGAGCGATCGGATCGGGATCCGATCGGAAGGACCGGGGAGGGGCCCCGGATCCCTCCCCGGACCCGAAGCGCCTCCTCGGTCTGTCCGGTCAGTATTCGACTCTCGCCTCGAGTCGCCCGGATTCGCCACGGATGACGGTCAGTCGCGAGAAGCAGGGCATGCAGTACACGCGATCGCCCGGGCGCAGATCGCGCGCCGAACGGATCACGACCTTGCAGACGGGACAGATGACCTCGTTCGGCGCGAGGCTGTCCCCCGGCCCCTTCCAACGGCGGTAGAAGCGACGATACTTCTTGGGGACCTCGTCGAATCCCGTGTCGTCCTTCAGCTGGTAGCGCCGTCGTGGCGCGTCCTGCTCCGCCTTCGACGTCTCGGGGGCCGCTGCCTGGTTCGGATCAAACTCCGCCGGATCGAGTAGTGGATCCGTCATGAGTCGAACCCCAGTCGCGCCACGGTTTCGAGGTAGAGCCGCCCGATCTCGGGCCGTTCCGAAGCCGGCGTGCCCAGCTCCCGCTGGCTGTCTTCGAAGGTGGCCAGGACCAGGGCATCGAGCTCCTTCTTGATCTCCCGGAGCCGCGCCCTCGCATGCGGCGCCTGGGCGAGATGGCGGCCCAGATCGTTCTCGCCGAAACCCATGTGACGTCGTTCGTCCTTGAGCACGCCCGACAGCATCTGTGCCGTCCTCGGATCCGCCGTCTTCATGTGCGAATGGAAGGCCGCGAACTCCATCGACTCGAGGATGACGTTCTGGGCCAGCAACGAGGCCTCCCAGTCCTTGGCATCGACGAATTCCAGGAGGCGCTTGCGGAAGGCGAGCAGGTTCCGGTTCGCCCTCGACTCGAATTCGCGCTGGCTGTCGGTCACGCCGAGTTCCTTCAATCGATGGAGCATGACCTCGAGATGTCGAGCCTCGTCGACGGCCTGCGTCGCGAGGAAGATCTTCGCCTGGCGATTCGGCGCGAATCCGATCATCCCGCCGGCCCCGTCGAGCGCGGCCAGCTCTCCGACGCAGTAGGTTGAAAGCGTCGCGATCAGCGTCGCCTTCTCCTCCTCGTCGAGGTCAGGAATCGGGGTCGACGGGTCGACGCCATAGGGATGCCCTGCGAGATATCCCTCGACCGATTGAAACCAGAACTCGAAGGAGTGCACCTCCTCGAGAAAGGAATCGTGTTCGCGAGCATGGATCTCGACGGTTTCCACGGACATGGCGTCGACCCTCCCCGACCCGATTGCTAGGGCTTCGCCGGTTCCTGGTACTCGAGACCGATCCGGCCGAGCCGGGTCTTGAACTCCTTGAGAACCGTGTCGGCGAGCACGTTCTCGAGTTCCGCCGGATCGGCACTGCCGAGATCGGTGCCATGCCAGACCTGATGCTTCTGGTCGGGGATCGCCTCCTGGGCGATCTTCCGGGTCTCCTCCATCGCGGGCGCATTGCCACGGAAGCTGTCGGCAAAGGTCGCCAGCATGTGGTAGGTCATGTCCTTCTGCATCTGTTCGATCTCGGGTTTCTTCTCGGGATGCTCCTGGAGGAGCGAGCCGATCCGGTTCTCCCCGAACCCGACATGACGTCGCTCGTCCGCGATCGTGCCGGAAAGCGTCTTCGCGAACTTGGGATTCAGCTCGACATTGCTCGCCTGCATCATCTCGAAGACGCTGAATGCCATCCCTTCGAGCACGATGTTCTGTCCGACCACCCCAGCCAGGAAATCCCCCTTGTCGACCTTCTCGAGCAGGACCTCCGCGAACTTGACGAGATGGGGGTTCGCGTACTGGGAGATGACATCCTCGAGCTCGTCCTTCTTGACACCGAGGTCATAGAGGCGCTGCGTGAAGATCTCCACGTGCCGGGCCTCGTCGAGGGTCTGGGTGGCGAGGAAGCGCTTGCTCGGATAGTCCGGAGCGGAATTGATCAGCCCCGAGGAGGCCGCCAGCGCCGCCCGTTCTCCCACGACCAGCTGGACCGTCGACTGGATCGACTCCTGCCGGAGCGTTGGATTCTCCAGGATCAGTTCGGGCTCCTTCTGCCCCGGCGCATGGCCGTACTCCGTGTCTTCGAGATAGCCCTGGGGACAGGATTCGAGCCAGGTCTGGATCGAGTAGGCGTTCAAGAAATCCGACATTGTTTGGTTCCTCCGGTGGGGATCTTTTCGTTGGGAAACTCTCGAGTGGAGACTCCTGCTTCGACGAACCAGCCCGAGCCCGCCCGCCGAGGACTGGAAGACGAGTGTTGCAAGGGGCATACCAAACATGACGTCGACGTCAGTTTCAGGAGAGCCGATCCTCGGGCAGGAACGCGAGGCAGAATGTCGAAACCCGGGCCCGCTTTGTGGCGACCGGCCCCAGGCCCTGCCTCGGAGACCTCGGAGAAAGGCCGCCCCGGCGGGCGGCCCCGGCCCACGGACGGTCCGGGAATCCCGGCTATTCTCCGGCCGGGCGGTCTGCCTGGAGGCCCGCAGACCCGGGCTGTCCGCGAAATGCAGGGGATCGGGACATGTGTCTCCTATGGACGGGAATCGCCCTCTTTCTTGCCACCCACTCGGTCTCGATCGTGGCCGGGGACTGGCGCGATCGCATGGCCCGGCGCCTCGGGGAATGGCCGTGGAAGGGCCTCTACGCCCTCTTCTCCCTGGCCGGGATCGGCCTCATCGTGACGGGCTACGGCCTCGCGCGACCCGACCCGGTCCTGCTCTACGCGCCACCACCGGCGCTCCGCGGCATCGCCCTGGTCCTGCTCCTTCCCGTCTTCCCGATCTTCCTTTCCGCCTATCTGCCCGGGCGGATCAAGACCGCGACGCACCATCCCATCCTGCTGTCGACGATTCTCTGGGCCATCGCCCACCTGATGGTGAACGGAACCCTGGCCGACGCATCGCTCTTCGGCGCGTTCCTCGTCTGGGCGCTTCTCGACTGGAACTCGATGCGCCATCGAAGCCCACGACCGATCCCGACCGCCCCGGAATCTCGAGCGAATGACGTCATCGCGCTCGTCCTGGGTCTCGGGATCTATGCAGCCGTGCTCTTCGACCTCCACGCCAGGCTGATCGGTGTCCCGATTCTCTGAGCGGATCACGCCCGGAAACCGGGGCACTCTCCCGATCGTGCCGCGCCTGGGGCCGGAACCCGCGCCGACGGGCTCCGGCCCGGGGTCTCCTCGAGAACACGATCCACAGGAGTCACCCATGAGGGTTTCCGCCTCTTCATCCGGAGGGAAGCGATCCCCCCTCCCCTTTCCCCGACTCGCGGTCTTCCTTCTCGGCACGGCGATCTTCGCGCTGGCGCCCGTGTCCGCGACGAGAGCGGACCAGGCGGACGAAGGCTGGCCGATGCACGGGCGAACGCCACTCGAAGAGCGATTCAGCCCACTTTCGCAGATCGACCGGAACACGGTTCATGACCTGGGCCTCGCCTGGTCCTACATGACGGGATCCGATCGCGGTCTCGAAGCGACGCCGCTCGTCATCGAGGGCATCCTCTACGCGACGGCCTCCTGGAGCGTCGTCTTCGCGCTCGACGCGAAGACCGGGCAGGAGATCTGGCGTTTCGACCCGGAGGTGCCCCGTTGGAAGGCGCGGCATGCCTGCTGCGGGGTCGTCAACCGCGGTGTCGCCTTCGCGAAGGGCCGGGTCTATGTCGGCACGATCGACGGCCGGCTGATCGCGCTCGACGCGAAGACCGGAACCCCCGTCTGGTCCACGCGAACGACCGAGATCGGCCTGCCCTACACGATCACCGGTGCGCCGCGCATCGTGAAGAATCTCGTCATCATCGGAAATGGCGGCGCGGAGTTCGGGGTACGAGGCTATTTCAGCGCCTACGACATCGACGACGGGAAGCTCGTCTGGCGCTTCTACACGGTCCCCGGCAGCAAGGAGGGCCCCCACGAGCATCCCGAACTCGTCGCGGCCGCGCGAACCTGGCCACGCGACTCGCTCTGGGAAGCCGGTCTCGGCGGCACCGTCTGGGATTCCATGGCCTACGATCCGGAACTCGACCTGCTCTATGTCGGCACCGGGAATTCGAGCGTCTACGACCGCGAGAAGCGAAGCCCGGGCGGTGGCGACAATCTCTATCTCGCCTCGATCCTGGCTCTTCGACCCGAAACGGGCGAGCTCGTCTGGTACTACCAGACGACGCCGGGCGAGGAGTGGGACTACACCGCGACACAACACATGATCCTCGCGGATCTCGACTGGAACGGCTCGACGAGAAAGGTCCTGCTCCAGGCGCCGAAGAACGGCTTCTTCTACGTCCTCGATCGCGTGACGGGCGAGCTGCTCGGCGCGAAGAATTTCGTGCACACGAGCTGGGCCTCGCGGGTCGATCTCACGACCGGACGCCCGGTGAAACGCCCGGAGGCCCATTGGTCGAAGAAGGACGCGATGGTCTCCCCCGCACCGCCCGGGGCCCACAACTGGCATCCCATGAGCTTCCATCCGGGCCTGGGACTGGTCTACATCCCGACGACCGAATCGGTCTATTCCTATCTCTCCTCGTCGGACTTCCGCTTCCGCCCCGGACTCTGGAATACCGGCGAGGACTTCCCTCGTCTGCACGAAGAACTCGAGGACTTCGGGGCCATCCGGTACCTGCCCTGTGGACTGACCCGACTCGTCGCCTGGGATCCCATCCGACAGGAGAAGGCCTGGGAGGTGCTTCATCGCACGGGGGTTCCCGGCGGCACGCTGGCCACCGGCGGCAACCTGGTCTTCCAGGGAATCGGAGAGGGACTCTTCGCGGCATTCGATGCAGCGAACGGACAACGCCTCTGGACCAGCCGCGTCGGCATCGACATCATGGCCCCGCCCGTCACCTACCAGATCGACGGCGAGCAGTACATCGCGGTCCTGGCCGGTGTCGGAGGCAGCCATGGGAATCACCAGACGAGATTCGAGCATGACAACGCCGGTCGGGTCCTCGCCTGGAAGCTCGGCGGGAAGGCGACCATGCCCCCCGTGCGACGGCGACCGATCCGGAAGGTCGCCCGACCACCCCTGGACGTTCCCCCCGAAACCATCCGCCGGGGCCGCGAGGTCTATGCCGAGGTCTGCTTCACCTGCCACGGCATGGGGCTCGAGGGCAGCGGCGTCTATCCCGATCTGCGAACCGCCTCCGCGCGGACCCACGATCAATGGGACGCGATCGTGCGTGGTGGAATCCGGACCCACAAGGGCATGCCGAGTTTCGCGGACGTCGTCAGCGCGGAGGACGCAAGAGCGATCCAGGCCTACGTGCTCGATCGGGCCTGGCACGAACCCGGCATTCTCGAGCGGATGCTGGGCGTGGTCGTCGACCATGCGTGCATTCCCGTCTCCTGGATGACGGACTGAGCGTCGCCCCCGGTTTCGCCCGAGCGGAACCGGAGGGTTCCCCCGATCCGACCTTGTCGACGACCGAAATCACCGCTCGTGACTCAATCAGCCGATTCGATCGGTCGAATCCACGAAGACGATGAGACCCGAAGACCGCATCCAGATCCGCGTGACGGATGATGGGCTGGAAGCCTGGATCGCCGTGGCCGAAGGCCCGGCCGTCGACCGGGCCGTGCTCGAGACCCGCCTCGAGGGCGCGAGGATCCGCGCCGGACGCGATGACGAAGCGATCGAGGGCGTGGCCCGCGCGCTCGAACTCGAATCGGCCATGCTGCAGGAGCGTCGCATCGCATGCGGCCTCGCCCCGCGACCGGGGCGGCCTCCCGTCCTCCAGCTGCATGATCCCGCCGGCCCGGTCCCCGGCGTGATGCAGGACGATGGGCGCCTGGATTTTCGCGAACGACTGCTGATCCTGCCCGTCGCGGAAGGGGACGTGATCGGCCACATCGAGCCCGGCCGTCCCGGCGAGCCGGGCTGGAACGTGCACGGCGATCCGATCGAGCCACCCCCGGTTCCGGACCTCGACGTCAAGCATGGCGACGGCATCTCGATCGGCGAAGACGGCATCCTTCGCGCCGAGCGAAAGGGCGCCCGCACGATCGACCCCGACGGAAGAATCGACGTCGTGAACCTGCATGTGCATCCGGGACACGTCGACCTCGCCAGCGGAAACCTGCGAACGGATGGCAGCCTGGAAGTCGCGCGGGACGTCACGGCGGGAATGTCGGTCCGGGCCGACGTCGATGTCCGGATTCGCGGCGCCGTCGACGGCGGCAACATCTCCGCAGGCGGGTCCGTCGAAGTCGCCGGCGGTGTTTTCGGACGCGAAGGGGGCCGCGTGCATGCGGGCGGGGACCTCCGGGTCCGCCATGCCCTGGGTGCGACACTCCACGCGAGGGGCCTGCTCACGGTGGCGCGGAGCGTCTCGACCTCGAACCTCGTCGCGCGGGAGATCGAGGTCGACGGTCGGATGCTGAGCAACCTCGCCCAGGCCGAGACGCGGATCCGCGTCCAGGACGCAGGCAGCCCGGCCGGAGGCCCCTGCATCCTTCGGGTCGCCCATCCCCTCGAAGCGAAGGGCAGCCCGATCGATCCGATGAAAGATCGTCCCCCGGCACCGGCCATGCACCGATCGCCTCGCCCGATCGACGACTTGCGGACACGCAAGAAGCGGTCCGGCCCGGGAAGACGTCCCAGACCGGGTGACCGACACGACCGGCTCGAACTCCTCGCCCGCCGGGACTTCCGCCGTCGGCAGCGTGAGCTGCAGCGAAGCGCCGTGATCGAGATCCGGGGCATCGCCCATGCGGGTTGCCGTCTGGATTTCGGCCTGGCCCCGCTCCTTCTCGACCGGGACACCCGCGCGAAAAGCTTCCGGATCGACCCCGAGACCCGCGAGATCGTCGGAACGGAACTGTAGATGGAACTCGAATCGCTCTGCGCCCGTGACCTGATGACGAAGAAGATCGTCGAAGCGGATCGACACGACACGCTTCTGGAGGCCGTTCGCCGGATGCAGGAGTACGCGATCCACGGGCTGCTGATCCCACCGGAATCACGGAATCGCGGATTCTCGATCCTGACGGGCAAGGATTGCATCCAGGTCATCGCCGATGCGGGGACCGAGGCGCTTGCGGACCTCTGCGTGGAAGACGCGATGACGCAGCCCGCGGTCACCGTTCCGGCGGACCTCTGCATCATCGATTGCATCCGGCTCATGCGTCTGGTCGGTGTTCGCGCCGCGCCGGTCCTCGATGGCAACGAGCTGGTCGGCATCCTCAGCTTCAGCGACGTGTTGAACGCGATCGCCACGAAGACCGGCGATTCCGGCTGAGTCCCGACCCGGGCCTCAGCGATCTCCCTCCCTGAACGTCCGCGGGTCGGCCGCGCTGTAGCGCGGGTCCGTCGGCTCGCGCAACGAAGCGAGAAGCGGTTCGAGCCCGTTGGCCTTGATCTCGTAGAGCGTCGCCAGGAGCTCACCCAGCCTTCCGCGGGGGTACCCGCGTTCGTGGAACCAGACGACATAGGGTTCGGGCAGGTCGATCAATCGCGTACCCCGATAGCGGCCGAAGGGCATCCGCTTCCGAGCGATCTCGACGAGAACCCGGCCGTCCGGGCCCGCTCCGTCTCGAGACATTCCCTTCCCCCTCCCGGAGATCGACCCGCCGTCCCGCACCATGCCCGATCCTCGGGGTTTCGTCTATGCTCGGCTCCCGACCGGAGTCCCGAAATGAGTGAAGCGAAACGGACGAGCCCGATCCATCCCCGCCGCGAACGGGATGTCGATCAGTGGCATTTCGAGACGGACGTCGCCATCGTCGGATTCGGCGGTGCCGGCGGCTGCGCGGCGATCGAAGCCGCGGACGGCGGCGCGGATGTCCTGATCTTCGAGGTCGCGAGCGCGAGCGGAGGATCGACGGCGCTCTCGAGTGCCGAGATCTACATGGGCGGGAGCGGCGGAACCCCCATCCAGCAGGCCTGCGGATACGCGGATTCCACCGAAGACATGATCCGCTACCTGACCCTCGCCCAGGGCGAGATCGGCGATCCGGAGCGCATCCGACTCTACTGCGAGAACAGCCGCGCCCACTTCGACTGGATCGTCTCCCTCGGCGTCCCCTACAAGAAGAGCGAATTCAAGAAGCGGGCGATCGTCGCGCTCACCGACGACTGCCTCCTCTACACGGGAAACGAAAAGGCCTGGCCCTTCCGCGATGAAGCCAGGCCCTGTCCGCGCGGGCACAACCTCGAAGTCGAAGGCGACAATGGGGGGCCCCTCTTCATGCAGATCGTGACGCGCCAGGTGGAGGCACGCGGCGTGCGGATCCAATACGATGCCCGGGCGTTGACGCTCGTCGTCGACGATTCCGGCGAGGTCCGCGGGCTCGTGGTCCGGATCGACGGTCGGGAGCGGAACGTCCGTGCCCGCAAGGGTGTCGTGCTCTGTGCCGGCGGATTCGCCATGAACAAGGAGATGTTCACCCGCCATGCGCCCGAGGTCGCGGGGCTCGCGACGCCGATCGGAAACCCCTTCGACGACGGCGCGGGCATCCGGATGGGCGTCGGTGCGGGAGGCGCCGTGCTCCACATGGACCGATGCTTCCTGACGATTCCCTACTACCCGCCGTCGGCGCATACCTACGGCATCCTCGTGAATGCCCAGGGCCAGAGATTCATCAACGAAGACGTCTACCACGCTCGGATCGCGTCCCACGCCCGCAGACAACTCGGCGAGGGAATCTACATGATCATCGGCGAAGAGGACTGGAAGCAGCCGAACATGCTCGGCGGGGAGATCGTCGGTACGGGGGACACGATCGAGGAGGTGGCCGAAGAGATCGG
>DRKE01000386.1 GCA_011051925.1 Deltaproteobacteria bacterium | reverse complement strand
GTCGTCGTGGCGAACCCTCAAGGGAAGGGGCTGGATCGACGCCGAGTTCACCGATTTCCGACGGGCATCGCTGGCCCATCTGGTTCCGACGCTGCGCGAACACGGCTTCGAACGGGAAGCCCGCATGCTCGCCCGATTCGCGCGCCTCGTGGGGGTCCCGGCCTGACGATCGCCCCATGGGAATGCAACGATCGCCGGAACCCGGACTCGACATTGCGGGCCCGAAACAACACGCGCCTACCCCCGTGAGGCCTCTGCCCCGGACACCCCGCCCGATGCCGGCCGAAACACCCAGGTGTCACGGCGTCAGATCTGTGTCAGGCTTCCCTGGACACGCCCGTGGCCGATCGATCCGGAGGAGACCTCATGGACTGGCATCAGGGGAAATCGAACGACAAGCACATCCAATTCATCCCCGCCGAGAAGGGATGGCTCGCCCTCTTCGAGTACTCGACCGAGGAGGGCATCTCGATCCATGCGGACCCCGTGATCGCATGGTGCCTCAGCGCCGAAGAGCTCGATGAGGGACATCATGTCGTCTCCTCCGGCCAGGCAGTCATCGGCGCCAGCCCCTGGATGGACAAGGCCGACAGCGAGGACTCGACCCATTTCTTCGCCCTGGTTCGCGAGGAACAACTCGACCCGGACTTCCTCGACGAGATCCGATGCGCCTCGATGCACTCGCGAGAAGACATCATGATCCAGGCGAAGCGAAACCACGACGAACGACTCCAGGGCCATGCGACCTGGCGGCGCCAGCATCGTACCGAGCGGGGCCAACGCGAGCCCCTCGCGCCCATCCGCATCTTCTGATCGATCCGCCGCGGGACGCCGCCCGACCGGCATCCCACGGATCGTCCGTCATCCCCCGTAGAAGACGTTGTCACCGAGGTCCTTCATCTCGAGGATCGCTTCGTCGGGCCGCCCAGCGGGCTCGGTCTTCACGTGCGCCGCGATGACTTCCCCGATGAAGATGTGATGATCGCCGCGCTCGACGACCTCGACGAGCCGGCACTCGACGTTGGCGACCGCATTCACGAGCAGCGGCGCGCCGGATTCACCCGACCGATAGGGCTCACCGCTGATCGTGTTGCCATCCTTTTCGGCGGGCTTGAAGAAGCCGAAGGCGACGCCCTGTTGGCCCTTGCCCAGCATGTTCAGGGCGAAAGCACCCGCCGCGCGTGTGACCCGGTGGGCACCGGAATCGGCCTTGACGGCGACGATCACCAGGGGCGGTTCGAAGGAGGTCTGTGTCACCCAGTTGACGGTGGCGGCAGCGATCTCCTCCCCTTTCTCCGCGGTCATGACGTAGATGCCATAGGGAATCATCCGGAGTGCGGTCTTCTTGGCTGCTTCGTCCATCGGGGTGGCCTTTCCTTGCGCTGGATCGTTGTTCTTCGACTCGCCTCGCACCGCCCGGACGGCGAGCGACGAGACGACGTTGCGGGACCGGGAGAATCCTGCCCAGGTGGCGTTCGGTCCGGACCCGCAGGATATCCAGTCGACGCCCCGATCGCCGCCCGATTCAAGTCGGAACGAGGCCGATCCGATTCCGTCCTCATGGGACGATTCTCCGTTGCCGCCTGGCTGCGCCCGAACCGCTCGGATCTCCGCGTCCGCCCGACGCAGGTCGCACCGGTCGAGGTCCAGATCATGGGACCCGGACGACTCGACGTCCTGCGGGCCCGGAACGTGAGCGAAACGGGGATCGGCGTGTACGTCCCCCACGGCTTCGAGGGCTGTGATCTCGACGAAGAGGTCGGCCTCGTCCTGAGCTTTCCGGGCCAACGCGCCTTTCTCGCCCGCGGAATCATCAAACACCGGACCGATGGCGGTCACGAAGGCCATCATTTCGGTCTGCATTTCACGAAGATCTCACGCGCCCATCGAGCCATCATCCGCGCGTTCGTGAGCGCGATGCAGGGCCGTTGACCCGGCCCTCAGCCCTGATTGAAGCGCGGCTTGCGTTTCTCCAGAAAAGCCTGGATGCCCTCGCGCTGATCGGGCGTTCCCATGGTCGACAGGACGGCCCGCTGTTCCTCCGCAATCGCTTCGGAGAGCGGCTTCCCGCCCGCCCCGACGACGCATCGAAGCACGGCGGCCACGGCCGTCGCCGACTTTTCCGCCAGTTCCCGCGCGAGCGCCTCCGCACGATCGAAGAGTTCGGACAGCGGCCAGACTTCGTGCACGAGACCGATCGCGAGCGCTTCGGGGCCAGAAAGCATCTTTCCGCGCAGGATGATGTCGAGGGCGTGGTCCCGTCCCACACAGCGGGTCAGCCGCGCGGTCCCACCCCAGGCCGGGATCGTTCCGAGATCGAGTTCAGGCAGGCCGATGCGCGCTCCCTCCTCGGCCGCCAGCCGGAAATGGCAACCGAGCGGGATCTCGAGTCCACCACCCAGGCAATGACCACAGAGGACCGCGATCACGGGCTTCGGAAGATTCTCGATGGCCTCGATGATCTGCAGACGCTGATCGAAAAGCGCTTTTGCGCTGCCCTTCTTCTCGATTCCCTCCGGCAGTTGTTTCAGGTTCATCCCGACGGAGAAATTCTCGCTTCCCACGCCACGCAGGACGACGGCGCGCACGGCCGGATCCCCGGCGATCCGATCCACCTCGACCTCGAGGGCATCCATGAACTCCAGGGTCAAGCGATTGTGCGGGGGATCGTTGATGAGGATCGTTTCGACGGCACCCCTTCTCTCGAT
>DRKE01000385.1 GCA_011051925.1 Deltaproteobacteria bacterium | reverse complement strand
CCGCTCGCCGTCACGCCGAGCACGCGTCCTCCCGCCGTCTCGAAGCCGTCGCCCGACTCCGTGCGCCGGGTTCCGGCATGGAAGACGACCAGACCTTCTTCGCCCGCGAGTCCGTCGAGTCCCTCGATCGTCTTCCCCGTTTCGTAGGATCTCGGATAGCCCCCCGAAGCCAGGACGACACAGACGGCCGCCTCTCCCCAGTCGACCGCGGTCGACTCGTCGAGCGTGCCTCGCGAAGCGTCGGCGAGGAGGGGGAGGAGATCCGTCTGCATCCGCACCATCAGGGGCTGGGTCTCCGGATCGCCGAAGCGCACGTTGAACTCGATCACATGGGGATCACCCGCTTCGTCGATCATCAGCCCGACGAAGAGGACCCCCTGGTAGGGATGGCCCTCCTTGGCCATGCCGCGGATCGTCGGAACGACGACCCGCTCGAGGATCTTCTTCTCGGTCGCCTCCGTCACGACGGGCGTCGGCGAACAGGCCCCCATCCCGCCCGTATTCTCCCCTCGATCCCCATCGAGTGCGCGTTTGTGATCCTGGGCCGCCGCGAGGGTCACGATCCGCTCGCCATCGGTGATCGCGTAGTACGAGGCCTCCTCCCCCTGAAGCCATTCTTCGACGATGATGCGATCGCCGGCCGGACCGAAACGCTTCTGCGCCATCATCTCGTCGACCGCCGCATGGGCCTCGGCCACGCCGGCGCACATCGCGACGCCCTTGCCGGCAGCGAGACCGTCCGCCTTCACGACGCAAGGACGAGCCAGGGCCTCGACGTATTCATGCGCCGCCGCCTCGTCGGCGAAGACGGCGTGGGCCGCCGTCGGGATGCCATGCCGGTTCATGAACTCCTTCGCGAAGGCCTTGCTGCCCTCGAGCCGGGCCGCCTCGGCCGATGGGCCGAAGGTCGCGATTCCCGCTTCGCGAAGACGATCGGCCAGCCCCGCAGCCAGGGGATCCTCCGGTCCGACGACCACGAGATCGATCGATTCGCGTCGCGCGAGATCGACCAGGCCGGAGAGGTCATCCGCTCCGATCTCCGGATGACAGTCCGCGAGGGCCGCGATCGCCGCGCTTCCCGGCGCGGCGTGAAGCCGGGTCAGGTCCGGACTCTGCGCGATCTTCCAGACCAGCGCGTGCTCGCGTCCACCGCCACCGACGACCAGGACCTTCACCGGCCTTCCTCCCCCGCCGTTCCCGGGCCTTCCCGGGAAGACCTCGCGTGTCTCGAATCAGTGTCTGAAATGACGGCGTCCGGTCAACAACATCGGCACGCCGAGACGATTCGCCGCCGCGATCACCTCTTCGTCCCGATTCGAACCGCCGGGCTGCACGATCGCCCGGGCCCCGGCGGCAACGGCCGTTTCGAGCCCGTCTGCGAAGGGAAAGAACGCGTCGCTGGCCAGCACGGAACCCTCGAGCGGGATTCCGACGCGTTCCGCCTTGGCCGCCGCGGCGTGCACGGCATCGACCCGCGACGTCGCACCGCCCCCGATCGCGAGGGTCCGATCCGCGGCCGCGAAGACGATCGCATTGCTCTTCACGTGCTTCACGACGCGCCAGGCGAATTCCATCGCGGTCCGCTGTTCGTCCGTGGGCTCGACCTCCGTCGCGAGGGTGGCCCGCAGGACTTCGTCCGGGGCGGGATCCGATTCCTGGACCAGCAGGCCCCCGAAGACACGCCGGACCTCGAGCTGTCCGGGATCGATCTTCTCGCGATCGAAGGCCAGGAGTCGGCGGTTCTTCTTCCTCCGGAGCAACGCGAGCGCATCCTCCGTGAAAGCCGGCGCGATCAGGACCTCCGTGAAGATCTCGTCGACCTTTTCCGCCAGGGGGAGATCGAAGGCACGGTTCGACACGATGATCCCGCCGAAGGGAGAATCCGGATCCGTCGCGAAGGCATGTTCGTAGGCCTCGAGCGGCGTCTCCCCCGAACCGACACCACAAGGCGTATTGTGCTTCAGGATGGCCACGACCGCGCGATCTTCGGGATCGAAATCGAGGATCAGCGCCAGGGCCGCCTGGGCGTCGACCAGGTTGTTGTAGGAGAGCGCCTTGCCGTGCAGGGGCCGCGCGATCTCGAGAAAACCCCCGTAGAGAGCGGCCCTCTGGTGCGGGTTCTCGCCGTAGCGGAGTTCGTCGGCCTTCTCGAGGGAGATCAGCAGGGAATCGGGAAAGATCTCCGGCGCCGCGTCGGGATCGTTCTCGGCCAGCCATTGCGAGATCGCCGCATCGTAGCCGGCGGTGTGCTGGAAGGCCTTGAGGGCGAGACGCCGCCGTGTCTCCGCACGCAGTCCGCCCTTCTCGCGGAGCTCGGTGACGACCTCGGAATAATCCGCGGGATCGCAGACGACGCCGACGTGGGCATGGTTCTTGGCGGCGGACCGGATCATCGACGGGCCTCCGATGTCGATCTTCTCGATCGCCTCGGCCCGGGTCACACCGGGTCGTGCGACGGTCGCCTGGAAGGGATAGAGGTTGCACACGACCAGATCGAGCGGGCGGATCGAATGTGCCTCGAGGTCCGCCCGGTCGTCCGAACGATCCCGGCGCGCGAGGATGCCGCCGTGGATCTTCGGGTGCAGCGTCTTCACACGCCCGCCCAGCATCTCGGGACTCGCGGTCAACTCGGCGACATCGAGAACGGGAATCCCCGCGTCCCGGATCGCTGCGGCCGTTCCGCCCGAAGCCACCAATTCGATTCCCAGACCGTCGAGGTCCTTGGCGAGCTCGACGAGTCCGGCCTTGTCGGAAACCGAAAGCAGCGCACGCGCCACTTTCTGGATGGACGCCTCCGAGGAGGCATTCGAAGTCGTGTCGGGGGGCATCGTGTCCTTCTTTCCTTTTTCCTTCTTCCCCGGGCTTCCCCGGGTCGTGTTTCTTCCTTGCTTCCCGCTTGCTTCCCGTTCCGGCTGCCGCTCGATCGCCCGGGTGTCGGGCCGGGCTTCCTGCTGGATGAGCGGCTTTCGCCGTGGCCTTCCCACCCCCGGCTCCGATCGGCCCGCACGTCCTCCGCCTCGAACTCCGAACCGGGCCCCGATCATACTCGCACAGGCGCCATCGCACCCGCGGCGCGAACCGGACCGATTCCTCAGACGGCCGGATCCAGGGGCGCCGAGTCCATCGAGGGGGGCAGCCCGACACCGACCTGCCGGGGCACGCGCGCCCCGACCCCGACGAGCAGCTCGTATCCGATCGTCCCGGCGGCGCGGGCCAGGTTCTCGACGGGGATCCGACGACCCTCGGGCGTCCGGCCGAAGATCGTCGCCAGATCCCCGACGCCCACGGCCCCGTCGTGCCCGATCTCGACCGAGAAATAGTCCATCGACACCCGACCCACGATCGGACGCATCGCCCCGCCGAGGAAGACCTCGCCCCGGTCCGAGAGGGCGCGCGGAATCCCGTCCGCGTAGCCGAGCGGCAGGGTGGCCACCCGCGTATCACGCGGGGCGCGCCACTCCCCGCCGTATCCCACGCCCGCTCCCTTCGCGACCGGCCGTACGGAGACGACCCGTGCCGCCAGACTCATGACCGGCTCGAGATCGAGGGATTCGGCGCTCCGATCGGAAAACGGGGAGACCCCGTAGAGCATCAACCCCGGTCGGACGGCCCGGGTCACGAGACCCGATTCCGCCGTCTCGATCTCGTCGATTCGCAGCAGACCGGCGGAATTCGCGACGTGGACGATCGGTGATGCCCCCGTCGCGACGCCGGCCACCCGCCGATGGATCCCGGCCAGAAGGTCGATCTGGTCGCGACTCGGCGTCGGATCCGATTCGTCGGCCCGGGCGAGATGGGTGAACAGCCCGGAAAGAAGGAGCTGGGGAGTCTCACGAATCCGTGCGAGAAGGGCCGGAGCGATCCCGGGCACGACGCCCATGCGATGCATGCCGGTGTCGACCTCGACCTCGACGGCCCACGGCGCGTCCCCGCGACCAAAGGACCGGGCCAGCTCGAAACCCCGCTCGTCGTGGATGACCGGAGTGAGGCCCCATTTGAGGGCCCGTTCGGCGGCTTCATCATCGTCCAATCCGCCGAGCAACAGCACGGGCGCCACGATCCCGGCGCGACGCAGGGCCGCCCCCTCTGCGACGCTGACCACCGCCAATCGGGAAACACCCTCGGCCAGCAGGCCCCGGGCGATCTGGTCGGCACCGTGTCCGTAGCCGTTCGCCTTGACGACCCCGATCACGCTCCGGCCGGCCGCCCGATCGATCGCCCGGCGGGCGTTGTGGCGCACGGCATCGAGGTCGATCCAGGCCCGGACCGGCCGATCCTCTCCCCGCTCGTGCATGCCGATTCCCCCTCTGCCTGGATGCGAAGAGCCTACCGAATGCCGGCCGCAGCCGAATCTGCGGCGGCGCGAGGGTCCGTCGGGTATGTTGCGCACCGAAGCGGAGATCAAGGAAGGATGGGCACGACATGACTGGTTCGCGCAACCCGTCCGATGCCGCCCGTTCCGGCGAGCGGGCCTCCCGCACACTCCT
>DRKE01000384.1 GCA_011051925.1 Deltaproteobacteria bacterium | reverse complement strand
GGCGTGAACACGAATCAGGTCGTATTCGCTGGAGGGGTCCGGGAAAACCACTCCAGAGGGAAAGGAGATCATCATGGCCACTTTTTCTGCACGTCCTGCGACCTGGAGCCCCTGGGCCGGACTTCTGGACGAGCTTCGTCGCGAGTTGAATCCCGAATTCCGGACACCGCTGGGTGTCTTCCAGGGAACGCGCGGGGTCTACCCCCCCGTGAACCTCTACGAGAGCGATGAGGGCTATGTCCTCACCGCAGAAATGCCCGGGGTCGCCCCGGAGAATGTCGACGTCTCGATCGAGGGGTCGACCGTGACGCTCTCGGGAGAACGGAAGATCGAGTATCCGGCTGGAGATGGCGTCGCCGTCCACCGCCGGGAGCGGCAGTCGGGCACCTTCCGACGCGCCTTCGAGCTCCCGACGGAGATCGACGTCGATCATGCGTCGGCGACCCACAAGAACGGGGTGCTGACCCTGAGTCTGCCCAAATCCCCGGCCGCCAAGCCACGTCAGATCACGATCGAAACGAAGTAGCGAGCGGGATCCGACGAAAGACGAGGAACGAAAAACCAGCAGTGCCCGCGGAGGCGATCCGTGGGCCGCTGGAAGAGAAAGGAGAACACAACCATGCCTGAACTGAGCGAGAGTCGTGAGATCGAGGCCCGCGAGAAGGCAGAGGTCACGACGGAGAACACCCGGCCGGGCCTGGTCTTCCGGCCCGATGTCGACATTCTCGAACGCCCCGACGCATACGTGATCATGGCGGACATGCCCGGGGTCGATGTCGATGGGGTCGACATCAATCTCGACAAGGGGGTTCTCACCCTCGATGCCCCTCCGGGTCCCGAGCCGGAAGATCTTCGGCCACTCTATGCCGAATACCGCACGGGTGGATATCACCGGGAGTTCCGGATCTCCGAAGACATCGATCCGACCCAGGTCTCGGCCACCATGAAGAACGGTGTTCTCGAGCTTCTTCTCCCGAAGAGTGCCGAGAGCCGGCCGAGGCGGATCGCGGTATCCGCGGGCTGACGATCGGGTCGGCGTTCGTCCGAAACGATCCACTCTGGGATCCACCCCATCATCCACCCCCTGGATGAGTGAGCCCGGCGAAACTTCGGTTTCGCCGGGTTTCATCTCTTGAAAGGTGGCGCGAAGAATGGGTCTGGCACGAAGCCTGCTTTTTCGATGAGGCATGTCGCCTGGCTGTCCCTCCGTTCCGCCGCCCCACTGTCCCCACGCAGGCTGTGATTCCCGAACCGGATCAAGGCCCTGGCGCTACAAGAAGAAGGGATTCTTCCGCCGCGCTCAGCCTCCCTTTCGCATCCAGCGGTACCTCTGTCATCATTGTGGCCGGAACTTCAGTTCACAGTCCTTCTCCACCACCTACTGGCTCAAACGAAACGACCTCCTCGTACCTCTCTTCCACCGTCTCGTGGGCGGGGCCTGTCTGCGCCAGATCAGCCGCGAGTTCGGCCTCGCCCACAGCACCGTCCAACGCCAGATGAATCGCCTCGGCCGTCACTGTCTGCTCCTCCACGAACGTCTCCGTCCCCGAGAAGCCCCCACCGAACCCCTCGTCCTCGATGGATTCCGGACCTTCGAACACAGCCAGTACTGGCCCTTCGACCTGAATCTCCTGATCGGCCCCTCCCACTACGTCTATGGGTTCAGCGATGCCGAACTGCGTCGAAGTGGCTCGATGCGGCCCTCCCAGAGGGAAAAACGGGCTCGGCTCGAAGCGCGGCACGGACGTCCGGACCCCCAGGCCACGCGCAAGAGCGTGCAGGCACTCGTCGCCCGTATCGTGCCCCCAGGCGCCCGGGCCACGATCCGCTCCGACGACCACAAGGCCTATCCCCGGGCACTCCGAAGACTGACGAACCGTCGACTCCGTCACGAGACGACCTCGTCCCGGGTGGCTCGAACGACGCAGAACCCCCTCTTTCCGGTGAACCTGGCCGATCTGCTTCTGCGCCACAGCAGTGCGAACCACAAGCGGGAGACGATCGCCTTTTCGAAACGCCGGCAAGGGGCGCTCTATCAGGCCGCGATCTGGGTGGTGTGGCGCAACTATGTGAAGGCCCGGTCCGAGAATCGGAGGGACGATCCACCGGCGGTGGCCCTGGGACTCATCCCACGGCGACTCGAGGTGCGGCAGATCCTGCGCACGCGGCTCTTCCCGGAGAATGCGAAGCTCTGTTCGTGGGTTGCCCGATGCTACGAAGGGCGGATTCCCACGCGGCGGTTGCCGCATTGTCGGGTACACGATCCGGTCTTCGCCCGATAGGCACCCGAATCCCCCCTCGAACCGATTCATCCCACGAACGGAACACGCCCCGACACGCCAGACCCATTCTTCGCGCCAGCTCCCTCCCGAAGCGAAGCGGAGCGCCTATACTGCCGACCCGGAAGACGCCCCCCCGACCCCGCGTCCAACCGAGGACCCTCTTCTGCCATGCCTGACCCTGCCACGCCTGAAAAGAAGCCGTCGAACACGCCTCCCCCCCGCACCCCGCTTTTCGAAGCCCACGCGTTGGGTCAATCGATCTGGCTCGACAACATCAGCCGGAACCTGCTGCTCTGCGGGGGGCTCCATGACTGGACCCGGGAGAAGGGGATTCGTGGCGTCACGTCGAACCCGTCCATCTTCGAAAAGGCCATCGCTGGAACCGCCGACTATGATCCCTCGACCCGCGCCCTCATCGCACAGGGCGCGAGCGACGCGCTCGACGTCTTCGAACGACTCGCCGTGACCGACATCCAACTGGGATGCGACGTCCTGCGACCCATCTGGGAAGAGAGTGGGGGCCGCGACGGGTTCGTGTCCCTCGAGGTCTCCCCCCATCTCGCCAACGACACGGAGGGCACGATCGCCGAGGCCCATCGACTCGCGGGCGCGGTCATGCGGGAAAACCTGATGATCAAGGTGCCGGCGACGCCGGAAGGCATTCCCGCCATCCAGACCCTCATTTCCGACGGTCTGAACATCAACGTCACCCTGCTCTTCGCGATCGACGCCTACGAAGCGGTCCACCAGGCCTATCTCGCCGGCCTCGAAGAGCGGCTCGAACGCGGCGAGCCGATCTCGGGCATCGCGAGCGTCGCGAGCTTCTTCATCTCGCGCATCGATGTCGCGGTCGGTCGGCATCTGCAGGCCGCCCTGGAAGCCGAGACGCGTCCGGAACGCCGTGCGCGTCTCGAAGCCCTCGACGCTCGGGTCGCCATCGCCAACGCCAAGCTCGCGTATGCCCGCTTCCTCGAGACCCTGGCCAGCGACCGCTGGAACCGACTCGCAGCCGCCGGCGCGCATCCGCAGCGCGTTCTCTGGGCCAGCACGGGCACCAAGGATCCGGCCCTGCCCAGGACGCTCTATGTCGACGAGTTGATCGGAAAGCACACGGTCAACACCCTGCCCGACGCGACGCTGGCGGCCTTCCTCGAGGAAGGCCGGGTTCGTGACGCGCTGGGCGAGGATCCCGAAGCGCTCACCAACGAGGCCCGGGCGATCCTTTCCGAACTCGATGCCCTCGGCATCTCGCTCAAGGAGATCACGGACGAACTGCTCACGAAGGGATGCGCCCTCTTCAGCGACGCTTTCGACAGCCTGCTCTTGTCCGTCGAGACGAAACGACAGCAGCTCCTCGGTCCCGCGCTGCCGAAGATGAGTGAATCCCTCGGCGATCTGGCCGCGGAAGTCGATGCGACCCGCAGGACCTGGCACGAAGAAGGACAGAGTCGGCGGCTCTGGCAGCGCGACGCTTCGCTCTTCACGAATTCCGATGAAGCGAACTGGATGGGCTGGCTCGACCTGCCGAGGGCCGATCCCGAATCGGCCGTCGCGAGCGAGGCCCTGCGCGAGATCGTCCGAACGCATGACTCGGAGACCGCCGTCGTGCTCGGGATGGGCGGATCGAGCCTCTGGCCCGATGTCCTGGGGCGGACCTTCGCGGAATTCGTGACGCAGCAGGACCCTCCCGCCAACGAAACGACGGCGACGACCTGTGCGGGACGCGGATCCGGACGTGCGCGCGCCTTGCGGGTCATCGATACGACCGTTCCCGATGCGATCGGGTCCATCCTCGAGGAACTCGATCTGGAGCGATGCCTCTTCTTCGTCTCTTCGAAATCGGGTTCGACGATCGAGCCGAACGCGCTTTTCGCCCTGATCCATGCCCGACTCGTCGATCGGGTCGGCGAGGTGGCGGCGGGTCGGCATTTCGTCGCGATCACCGATCCCGGGAGCGACCTCGAAAGACTCGCGCGCGAGAAGGGCTTCCTGGGCGTCGCCTGTGGCCGACCCGACGTGGGCGGGCGTTTCTCGGCGCTCTCGCCCTTCGGTCTGCTGCCCGCGGAGGCGATGGGTCTGGATCCCCGGGAGCTGCAGGCCCGGGCGCGATCGATGGCCGCGGCGTGCGCCCCCTTCGTTTCCCCGGATCGCAACCCCGGCGTCGCCCTCGGAACGATTCTCGGGACCCTCGCTCGCGGGGGCCGCGACAAGCTCACCCTCACGACCTCCCCCGCGATCGCTTCCTTTCCCGACTGGATCGAGCAGCTGATCGCGGAATCGACCGGCAAGAACGGCAAGGGGATCATTCCCATCATCGGCGAAGGACTCCACGATCCCGGGAGATATGCCGCCGATCGCATCTTCGTCGACCTCGCCGTGGCCGGGGATCCGACGAACGCCGACCGACAGGCCCGCCTTGCCCGGCTCGAGGAAGCGGGCCACCCCGTCCTCCGGATCGAGCTCGCCGATCCCCTCGATCTCGTGCAGGAGGTCTTTCGCTGGGAGATGGCGACCGCGGTTTCCGGGGCCCTGCTCGGCCTGAATCCCTTCGATCAACCCGACGTCGAAGCCGCGAAGATCGCCAGCCGCGAACTGATGGAGAAGGCCGCGGAGACGGGTGGCCTGCCGGTGCCCATGCCCGACCTCGACGCGAACGGCATCCGTTTCTTCGTCGGCTCGGCCTTCAGCGCCGAGGCCGGAAGGACGACGGCCGATCCCGTGGCCCTCTTGAAGGCGCTCTTCGAGAGACTCGACGCGTCCGACACCTTCCTGTTGAACGCCTTTCTCGAAGATGCCCCCGAGATCCGGACAGCCCTCGAGTCGATCCGCGCGGCCGTGGCCGAGGCGCGCCCCGTCGCGACGACCCTCGACTTCGGGCCGCGCTATCTCCATTCGACGGGCCAGCTCCAGAAGGGCGGGCCCGCCCGATTCGCGGGACTCCAGCTCTGGCAGGGCGCGGCGGCGCGCAAGAAGCCTCCGCTCGGGATTCCCGGCATGTCCATCTCCTTCGATACCCTGGCCGAGGCCCAGGCCATCGGGGATTTCTCCGTCCTCTGCGAACGCGGACGCCGGATGATCGGCATCGATGTCGGCCCGGATCCCGCGGCGGCGCTTTCGAGGGTCGGCGATTGGGTCCGCGAGGCGCTCGCCTGACATGGCGTCCGGCTCCGCCGCACCGCCTGCGCCGACGCCACCCTCTGCTTCGGCGCCGAGCGCGGCCGCCCAAGCGGCGCTCGGGTGGGTTCGCGACGACATGATCCTCGGCCTGGGAACCGGTCGCGCCGCCTCCGCCTTCGTGAAGGCACTCGGGGCACGCGTCGCGGAGGGATTGCGGATCACGGGTGTCCCGACGAGCGAGGCGACCGCCCGACTCGCCACGGATCTCGGGATTCCCCTCGCGCGACTCGATCAGGTCGACGCCCTCGACATCACCTTCGACGGTGCGGACGAGGTCGATGACCGACTCGATCTGATCAAGGGCTATGGCGGCGCGATGGTGCGCGAAAAGGTCGTGGCAGCGAGCTCGAAAGAGCTGATCATCCTCGTCGGTCCCGAGAAACTGGTCCGGAACCTGGGCGAGCGCGGACGTCTTCCGATCGAGGTCCTTCCCTTCGCCGAAGCCCTCGTCCGGCGGGAACTCGATCGCCTTGGTCTCGAGGCCGAGCGCCGCTCCGAGGCCGACGGAACAACGTTCGTGACCGACAACGGCAACTGGATCCTCGATGCGAAACTCGCGCCCCCCCTCGACGCCCGGGCGCTCGAAAACGCGATCCTCGCCGTTCCCGGCGTTCTGGGAACCGGCTTCTTCCTCGGCATGACCCATGCGGTCGTGATCGGCGACGGCGATCGGGTCGAGATCCGACGCGCCTGAGCCGGGAGCAGGCATCGGCCCGGCCCCGAAGCGCAACGCCGCCCCCCACCCCCTTGCCCGCTTCCAGCGCGGCCCTCCGCCACGCGATCCGATAGAATCGGCCGCGAGGGGAACGTTTTGCCCAAGAGACCCTATCTCGTCCTGCCCGAAGGACTCTGCATCCCCCTGGATGGGGATTGGCGGATCGAGTGTCTGCGCGGGAACTGGTATGTCCTGGGACACCATTCCGTCGTTCCCTGTGGCTCGCGGAGCGCCGCCATGAGCATGCTCGAGGAGCTGCGCGAGCAGTCCGATGTCGATCGCCTGGCCGCCGAAGCGATCCGTGGTCTCGACACCATTCCCGAATCCTGGGAGACGGATTCCCTGGGAGAGGTCGACCCCCACTGAGGCCGGGCCTGCCGTCGGACGCGCTTTCGAGTCTTTCTGGACGAAATCTGGAGCACGATCGGAGACCCGGCCCGCCTTCGAAGCGCCAGACTCTCCCGACCTTCCCGTCCGTCGACGGGAAGCCGCGCGGGACACGTCGCCTCCCGCCAGCAAGGGGGGATCCATGCGGACGATTCGTTCTCTTCTCTGGATCGGTTCGGGACGCGGGCTCGCCGAGAGCGGCGTCACGGAGGCGCCCGAGCTCGACGTGACCTGGGTCCCGGATCTCGACGAGGCGATCCGCCTGCCCCGGGTCCATTTCGACGGACTCTTGTTGGAACCGACCGAAGCGACGATCGGCGATCTCGCGGAGTCGATCGGCATCCTTCGTCGCGTGCTTCCCCGGACATCGCTGCTCGTCTGTGGTTCGACGGATCTCGGGATCCGGCCGGACCAGGCCGTCCGAGCCGGCGCCGACGGCGCACTCCTGTTCGATTCTGCCCGATCCGGACCGGGCATCGTGAGCGAGATCAACGAAGCGCTCGACGCGATCCGCGACGCGAAGCGAACCGGGGGCCCGACTCGATCCGCGGCGGAGATGCCCGATCGTCCTTCCACGCAGGCGAGCGGCCCGACAGCGGATCACCCGAACGACGAAGCCGCCGCTCCCCGCTTCATCACCGCCAGCCCCGCCATGCAGGCCGTCTCGAGCCTCGTCGATCTCGCCGCTTCGAGTCCCTCCACGGTCCTGTTGACGGGCGAGACCGGGGTCGGCAAGGAGGTCATCGCGAACGAACTCCATCACCGAAGCGGGCGCAAGAACGACCCCTTCGTGGCGATCAACTGTGCGGCCTTTCCCGAGAGCCTGCTCGAGAGCGAGCTCTTCGGCCACGTCCGAGGCGCCTTCACGGGCGCGACGCAGAACAAGACCGGCCTTTTCGAAGCGGCCGCTGGCGGCACGCTCCTGCTCGACGAAATCGCCGAGATGGGTCTCGCGCTCCAGGCAAAACTCCTTCGGGTTCTCCAGGAACGGGAGATCCGCCCCATCGGTGGAACGCATTCCACGCCGATCCGCTGCCGTATCCTCGCAGCGACGAATCGCGTTCTTTCCGACGAAGTCGCGTCGGGCCATTTCCGCGAGGACCTCTTCTATCGACTGAACGTCTTCCCGATCCGGATCCCGCCCTTGCGCGAACGGCAGGTCGACATCCTTCCCCTCGCCCGCCATTTCCTGGCACGCCACGGCCCCCGCGAAGGCAAACCCGGCTGTCATCTCTCGCTCGCTTCGGGACAGCTGCTCGAGAGCTACGGCTGGCCGGGCAACGTCCGCGAACTCGAGAACGAGATCCTGCGGGCCCTGATGCTCACCCCCGCCGGCGAACTGATCACGCCCAAGGCCCTCTCGCCCAAGATCGTCGAGATCCTCGAACCGATCGCCCAGGGCGCCCGTCCCGACGAAACGCTTCGCGAGGCATTGGACCGCGTGGAATCCTGGTTGATCCGCCGCGCCCTCACGAACAACGGTGGGCGCAAAGCGCGCACGGCGAAACGTCTCGGCCTCACACGCGAGGGGCTCTACAAGAAGATCAAACGCCTCGGGATCGAATGAGGCGGCCTCGGCGGATCGATCGCGCTGGCATCGACGATCGGCAGCCGGAACCGGGCTGGATTCAGAAGTCGAAGGTCACCTTCGCATAGCCCGACCGGGGAATCTGCGTCGAGCGCCCGAGGGTGAAATCATTCGCCTCGTAGTGACGCCGATCGGTCAGGTTCTGTCCGACGAGCGAGATCTCGACCCAATCACGCGGGCGATAGCCGATCCGCAGATCGAGGCGGACGTATTGTTCCACGTTGTCCGCCTCGAGCGTCGGTCGGACCCCGGGCAACCCGTCGACGAAATAGACCGACGTATCGAACTCGAATCCCATCGGAAGCTCGAACACGGATTGGAGATTCACCTGATGCACCGGATTCTGCTGCTTGATCTTGCCGAAGCTGATCGTCGTCGCCGAGGGATCCGGATCCGCATCGATATTCAGGTAGGTATAGGCCATCCGCAGCCGCCACCAGTCGGTCGGCAGGAGATTGACCTCGACCTCGACCCCGCGCGCCGTCAGCTCGAGCTCGTTCACGAATTTCGCGTCTACCGTGGGCGGTGGCAATGCGACCCTTCGAAAGCTGCTCCGATCC
The DNA here is from genome assembly GCA_011051925.1 of Deltaproteobacteria bacterium. Lineage (GTDB taxonomy): Bacteria > Myxococcota_A > UBA9160 > UBA9160 > UBA4427 > UBA4427. The sequence goes on along the minus strand of DRKE01000384.1, from coordinate 1,174 downwards.
TCGTACTCGTTCCAGAAGAGCGCGATCTCGGCGTTGAAGCGTTCGCGCGCGAAGAAGCGATATCCGAGCTCGAAGGCGAGCAGCTCTTCGGACCGGGCGCCCCGGTCTCCGAGCAGGACGATCTGTGCGGGACTCGGCGGGATCGCAGGCAGCGTCAGGCTGAGGTCCCGCTCCGCCTGGGTCGGCGTGCGAACGGCACGGGAGACCGCCCCCCAGATCGCATGGCCCTCCTTCGGGCGGAAGATGAAGCGTCCGGAAGGCTGGATCTCGAACCCCGACCAGCTGTAGTAACCGAGTTTCGACCCCACGATCAACGAGAACCGACCATCGAGGAAATCGGCCTGGACCTGTCCAAAGCCGGAAACGAGATGGACCTCTTCGTCATTCGGGTCGAAGGAGATCTGGATCCCGATCGGATCCATGTTCGTGTGGCTGGTCGAGAGCCGATAGTTCGTTCCCCAGCTGACCGCGACCTGGTCGACCGTCAGTCGGCCCAATGCCATGTCCTGGCCGACGACGAAATCATGCTGGAGCTCGATATCGACGGTATGACGCGACTCTTCCAGAAGGAATTGGCGCTTGTCCGCGGCGTAGTACGCCTTGGCCCGGAGCTTCCCCCCCGCCTCGAGCTTCCGGTCGAGATTGAGCAGGATGTTTCCGCCGTGCTGTTTGTAGTTCACGTCGCGGTGCGCGAGGGTATTCGAATCGACCAGCGTTCCCTCTTCGTTGTCTTCAGCATAGAAATCGCCCGAGATGCGGAGCGTATCCCGATCGGACAGTTCCGAATCGACGCGGAAGCCGAAACGCCCCTGGCGCCACTCGTCGTTTCCGTCCCCGTTCTGGTCGAGGTCGAAATCGTCGACCCGGAAGGCGCGCCCATAGAAGCGGTAGTGCGTCCGGGACGCTTCGCCGAAGCGGCCTCCGTAGCGGGCCGTGAGACCGCGCTCGTGGCTTCCCCCGTAGGCGCTCACCAGGGCACCCTGCGTGTCCTTTGAACGCTTCGTGATGATGTTGATCACGCCGTTCACGGCATTCGCACCCCAGACCGTGCCGCCGGGGCCGCGAATCACCTCGATCCGCTCGACGTCCTCGATCGGGTAGTCCTGGACGTCCCAATAGGTTCCGCCGAAGGCCGGCGTGTAGACGCTTCGCCCGTCGATCAGGACGAGCAGCT
>DRKE01000383.1 GCA_011051925.1 Deltaproteobacteria bacterium | reverse complement strand
GGTCCTGCGGACCCGGCTTCTTCCCGATCGTCTGGAATCCGGGTCGTGGCTTGCCCGCTGCTATGAAGGACGCATTCCGACGCGCCGACTCTCCCACCTCCACATCCACGATCTCGTCTTTGCCCGATAGAACCCGCATCGGGACCTCATTCGCCCGATTCGACGAGCGAGAGACCCAATCCTTGCGACACCTCACATCGGGCGGATGGGTCATGGGCCCGATCAGACGATCACAGAATCGTTCCCCCTTCCGCAGAAGCCGACCGGAAGCCGAGTGGAAAGAGCACGAGGACCTGATTTCCACAACCGGGCGTGCTCTGGAAATGAAGGGTGGCGCCGAGGCGAAGAGCCAGCCTTTCCGCCTCGACGAGCAGCGACGTGCGCGGTCGCGCGTCGAGCCCGCCTGGCCGGGCTGTGGCCACGACGCCATGGGACGGGGAAGCTGCCGAGTCGTGGACTTCGAGGTAGATCGAAGGACGTGCGACCGGTTCGGGCAGCCGGGCCGTGACGGGGTGGACGCGGGAGACATGGCTGCGCCCACCGGTGGTTCTCCCGGTCACGAGTGTGAGCGTTCCCCAATCCGATCCGATCGCGTGGCAGGCGTTCCCGATCAATCGGAAAACGAGTCGCTGGAGCAGATCGGCACGCGCTTCGACGGGGGGCAGGCCGTCTTCGAGGTACGCGTCGATCGTCGTTCGAGGAGCGATTCGCGGGAGATAGCCGGAAAGGGCACGTCGCGCGACGGCGGAGAGGTCGATCCGGTCTCCCATGGTTCCGGGAAGCGCGCGGGTGGCTTGCCTGGGAGAAGACGAAACGGGGATCGGGGAAGCCCGGCGGCAACATGCCGTCACGTCGTCCGATCCCTCGGATGCCGGAGTGGCCCCGGAAGGGCAGGGGTCGTCGATGACGTTCGCGATCGCGAGGAAGGTCGCCGGCTCCCCGCCCGGGTCGCGGATTGGTTGGACCTCGAGACAGATCCGGACGACGTGCCGGTCGGGCGTCTCGAAGGGGAACTCGATCAGGCAGGATCGGCCCTCGAGAAAGTGGCGCCCCACGAAGTCGACGACTTCGAGTTCGATTCCGGCCAACCCGAGGAAATGGCTGATCGGTTTTCCGATGGTTTCAGGGACGCTGAGTCCCGTGATTCGCGTCCAGGCGCCGTTTGCCCATTCGGCGATGCCCGCGCGGTTCCCGACGAGGATGGCAGCGGAGCTGGAATCCGCCCCGTTCCTCCGAACCGATGCGACGACCGCGGGGACATCCCCTTCCTGCAGGGTGGCTGCGCTCGAGAACCGGTCCGGGTTCGTCATGGCACCTGTCCCTCCTCTGCCTGTCCCGATTCCAGAATCTATCCCATCGCGTCGCACCATGGGACAGCGACCGCGAGGCGGACTAACGATCGTTCGTTCTTTCGCGGGGTGGGATCGCGTCCGAACCGGATCGATGTTCCGGGTCCAGGCGTGGAAGGCAAGAAGAAGGTGTAGACTGGATCGTTGCAAACGCGTCAAGGGAGTCGAGGTCGTGAGCCAGGATGGATCCGGGGAAGAACGGGAAGCGGGGCCGGGGGCACGCAGCGATCGGTCGAATCCGGGGCACGGTGCCGTCCGATCGGAGGAGGTTGCCGATACTGTCGGAACGACGGGGGCGCCGAGTCGAACGGAAGCGACCTTGGCGGACCCAGCGACGGATGATTCCGCGCATCCGCCTGTCGAGCGCCTCACGGGAAAGGCAGCCACGCAGGAGCGTATCCTGGTCGCGGCGACGGAACTCTTCCTGGCGCGCGGTTACGAGAACACCACGATCGCCCAGGTCGCCGTCCGCGCGGAAGTCTCGAGGGCCACGGTGTTCTGGCATTTCAGCGACAAGGAGTCGCTGTTTCGCGAATGCTTCAATCGCATCTGCGAACCCTTCCGGGTCTCGCTGGCGCGGGATTTCTCGTCGCTTCCGGCGGAAAAGCGACTGACGGAGCAGGTCGAACTCTATCAATCCTTCGTCGCGGAGCATCGGGCGAATGTCGACGGATTCATCCTCTGGGCCATGGAGCACACGAATTTCCGGGATTGGCTGATCCGCACGCTGCTCGATCTCCATCAGCGCTTCGGGGGGGCGCTGACCGAGACGATCGCGGAAATCGTTCCGCCTCATCACGACCCCCATGCGATCGCGATGGGGATCCTGATCATGCTCGATGGGGGTCTGCTCCTCTCCTATTTCGATCAATCGTCACGTTCGATCGATCTGCGACAGGCGAGTGTGAGGGCGATTCTCGAGATGATCCCGCGGCGCGATCCCCGGCCCCTCTGAGCCGTTTGCCGTTGCGATCGACCTCGTCCCGGTCCTCCGACCCTCTGAAGCGTCCGACTTCCACGCGGCGCCGGCTCGTGGACCCGGTCTCGATCGACCGGGCGCTACGTCGACCGGGTGCGATCTCCGTGATGTTATGTCAGGAGGGCGGCCTCTCGTCCGTGTCGCGTGAACTCGTCGGGCGTGCGCGGAGGCAGGGGGTCACGATCCACACGGAATCGGAGCGCGAGATGCGGCGCATGTCTGGCGTTGCAGGGGCCTGCGAACTGATCGCGCTGGAAGGGCCCGGCCCGGGGACGACACTCGGCGAGCTGATGTCGAGGGAGGGGCTCGTTCTGTGGCTCGTCGGACTGCGATATCCCGGAAACGTCGGCTTCATCCTTCGTTCGGCG
>DRKE01000382.1 GCA_011051925.1 Deltaproteobacteria bacterium | reverse complement strand
TCGCCGACTTCGTTGCTCATGGATCCTCCACGCGGGGCTTCACGGGAGCGAGCAGGGCGGATCCGATCTCGAGGAGTCCGTCGATCCGGTCGACGTGGCCGGGCAGCTCGGGAACGCGGAGGCAGGGAATCCCCGCGTCCGCGACGGTCGTGGCGAGGGTTTCCACGATCCGCTGTTCCGCGTCGCAGATCCGGACCGTTTCGAGCACGGCCGCCATCAGCCGGTCCGGATCCCGGGGCGCGCCAGCCGGCCCGGTCGAGTCGCGGAAGGCCCTCACGAGCCGGGCATGGTCCGCGTCGCGGGTCGCGGCGGAACAATGCCGAAGCTGATCGGCAGGGCTCGTCGCCAGCGGCCAGGGCCGCAGGCGATTGACGATCAGGGCGATCAGGGGGACATCGAAGTGAGCGAGTTCCCTCATGAATTCAATCGTCGTCCGCTGGGATCCGGCATGCGCCGCCGAGATCAGGACGAAGCCGGTGTCCGGGCCGAGAAGGATCTCCTCGACCCGGGCCGCCCGTTCCTGGAAGCCCTCGGAGAGACCGTCGATCGCACTCAGGAATTCGGAGAGGTCATCGAGGAATCCCACGCCCGCGATCCGCTCGAGGAGGCCGAGCATGCGATGGAGCGGGCGACCGAAGAGGCGGAAGCCGAGCCGGCTGGCCGACATCGCGGGGCGGACCAGTGCCTGGACGAAGCGGCTGTCGAGGAATTCGCGGAGTCTTCGGGGCGTGCGCAGGAAGTCGAGGGCATGATCGGAGGGGGGCGTGTCGACGATGATGAGATCGTGTTCCCCGGAGTGGACCTGCTCGTAGACCTGTTCCATGGCGGCGTATTCCGCACTCCCCGCGAGCGCCGAGGACAGATGCTGGTAGATCCGGTTTCCGAGAATGCGTTCGCGCTCGGCGTCGTCGCGTGCGAGGCGCGTGATCAGCCGATCGAAGGTCGGTTTCGGGTCGAGCATCATCGCGTCGAGATGGATCGGCCGGGGGCCGCTCTCCTCGAGACCGGGTCGCGAGAGATCGACCCGGGTCGGAACCGAGTCGAGGGTGTCGAGGCCCAGCGCATCGGCGAGTCGCCGCGCCGGATCGATCGTCAGGACGAGGGTTCGTCGCCCGAGCTTCGCCGCCTGGATCGCCAGGGCCGCGGCGATCGTCGTCTTGCCGACTCCTCCGGTCCCCGCACACACGAGCACACCGACCTCGCGAAGATCCTCCTCGAGGCTCCGGGGCTTCATTCGAGCGCTCCATCCGCAAAGCGGGGTGGCTCGGACGAGATCACGTCCGGCCAACGGGGTTCGGCGAGAACGTCCTCGCAGTCCTCCGTCCAATCACTCTCCGCCGTGAATCCGTCCGGGCGGAAGGGCAGGTCGACGACCGGCAGCGCGCAGACCGCCGAGACGCGAGCCCGTTGTTCGAGGGCGAGTCCGAAACGACGCGCGCCATGGTCGAGGATCGTCCGCATCGCCGGAATCGGTGGCAGGCACTCGAATCCGAGTTCGGAGGGAAGCGCGTCCAGGTCAGCGAGCGCCCCCCTCACCCGGCCCGACGGCATCTGATTGACGATGATGCGGTCGACGGCGATGTCGATCTCGCTGCGCGCGCGTTCGACGAGTTCCCGCGTTTCGAGGACCGGTAGTTCCTCGGGCAGCGTGACCGGCAGCATCAGTGTCCGATCCCGATCGTGGACGAGTGCCTCGACCCAGCTCGCGTGGCGGGCGAGAGGGCCCGCACGAACCGCGTGCTGGACGACGCGCGGGACATCGAGAAAGGTCAGACCGTGTCCCGTTGCGGGCGCATCGACGATCAGGATGTCGTAGAGGGGGCGGCCGTCCTCTCCGGTCTTCTGTTCGAGATGCCAGACCTTCCCCAGGATGATCAGTTCCCGCCAGCCCGGCGCCGCTTCGAGCAGTTGTTGGAAGGTTTCGAGTCGGAGGATCCGATCGGTGACCACGCCGAGGCCGATCTGCAGCCTCGCATAGTCGGCGAGGGCCTCGTGGGGATCGATATGGAGGGCGTGGAGCCCGGGACGGAGTTCACGCCCCTCGTATCCGAGGGGCTCGGGATCCTTTTCGAAGAGCGCGGCCAGGGATTCCGTGGCGGCGGTCTCGGCGAGCAGCACGCGCTTTCCGGCCCGTCGTGCGGCCTCCGCGAGCAGACTGGAGACCACGGTCTTCCCCGTTCCCCCCTTCCCGGTCACGACGATCAGCCGATAGTCGAGCAGGCTTCGTTTCGCCGCGGTCATGCGATTCCTCGCGTCGTGTCGGCTTCGCGCTCAGAAAAGTAGGGGAAAGCCTTCGGTCCGATTCCTGGAGTCTAGCTCCCCGGGAGCGCAATCGATGGGGGAGGACGATTTGATGCGCCGGGGACCGGACTCAAGCCCTGCGCGAATCCTTCCGAAGAAGCCGATGGGAGAAGTGTTTTTCGTCATGACCGGAGGGGGCGGTCGGGGCCGTCCGGGGCAGGCCTGCGCGCCGAAGGGGTTGTCGCTTGATCGTTACCTGTGAGGAATGTTCGACCAGCTTTCAGCTCGACGAAGCGCGCATTCCGATGACGGGAGCGAGGGTTCGCTGTTCCCGCTGCAAGCACGCCTTCTTCCTTCCTCATCCGGATGCCAGTCCCGCCCGGGCGGCGGATGCGATTGCCGAGGAAGCCGCGACCGATCCGATGGCCGGGGTGCCACCGGCCGCATCCGATGCCGCTGTCGACCGGGCGGAAACGCCGGTCGGGTCGGGCGAGGTCGAGCCCGAAGAGGAGGAGTGGCAGTTCTCGAAGGAGATCCGTGTCGAGGGGGACGAGGAATCCGCCTCCGGCGAGGACTTCGGTCCGGCCCCGGATTTCGCTGCGGGCCTCGATTCGGACGGCACGATGCATGGGAACCCTGCGAGTGGGTCGGATCTCCACACGCGGGAGACCCGCTTCTCGGGGCAGGACATCGAGGACCCTTCCGGACTCGAACTCGACGGAGCAGCGCCCGCGGATCCTTCGGGCGACTTCGATCGGGACGAATCGAATTTCGGGTCCGTGGACGATTTCTCGTCGTTGATGGAAGACGAAGAAACCCCTTCCCCGGACCTCACGACGGAGACCGATGCCGAGCTGGTCGAGGCCAGGGCGACCTCGCCCGTCGCGGGGACCTACGCGTCCGGTGGCGCGACGGATGATCTCGGGGATCCCGAGAGCTGGGACCTCGTGGGCAGTGACGAGTTTTCCGTTTCGAAGCCCGCTGCGGATCTGATGGCGGCCCCCTTTCTCGCCGGTGGGGTCGGGGCGGCTGCTGCTTGCGAGGAGTTCGAGGAGTCGGTCTACGACGAGGAGGTCGGGTCCGCCTCCCCGCTGCTCGGCCTGTTGACCCATCTCGGCCGGGGACTCGGATGGGTCGCCACGATCGCGGCCGTCGGAACCGTTCTCGCTCTGGGCCTCCAGGCCGAATGGAACCGCTGGCTCGAGACGCCCCAGATCGTGTCCGTGGGCGCATTGACGGCCGAGGCGACGCGGGCGCGCTGGATCGAAACGAGTCGTTCGGGCACCCTGCTGGTCGTCGAGGGCGAAAT
>DRKE01000381.1 GCA_011051925.1 Deltaproteobacteria bacterium | reverse complement strand
TCACGGAAAGCCCCGCTCCAGACGACGCGGATCCTGCTTCCCGAGGACGAGTCCGGCTTCCTCTCGCCCCTCCCCATCGATCTGCTCGATCCCGATGACCGGACCGCCCAGGCACTCACCCGCTTCGGTCTCCATCGCATCGGGGACCTGCTTCGACTTCCCCGCCGTGATCTCGCGGCACGTCTGGGTCCGGATCTCCTCCGCCTGATCGCCCGGGCCCGCGGAGAAGAGCGGGAAGTGCCCCTCGCCGAACCCCGGATCGATCGACTCGAGGAGGGCATCGATCTCGAAGCCCCGATCGAACGCCTCGAACCCCTTTCCTTCGTGCTCCGCGGCCTGGTCTCGCGCCTCGCGGAACGCCTCGCCCTCCGTTCCCTCGGCTGTCGGGAACTGTGCCTCGACCTCCAGCTCGGAAACGGCATGAAAGAGCGACGACGGGTCGGCATGGCCTCGCCCTGTCAGGACGCACGCGTCCTCCTCCGCTTGCTGCGCCGGGCATTCGAGACCCGCCCGCCCGGCGCCGCGATCGAAGGAATCTCCCTGTTCTGCGAAGGCGTTCCGCTTCGGCAGGAACAGCTCGATCTCTTCCTGCCCCGGGGACCCGCCCCGAACGAACTCGATGAAACCCTGGCCGAACTCGACTCGATCTGCGGAGCCGGGCGGGTCGGCACGCCCGAAGTGCCCGACGACCACCGCCCGGATGGATTCGGCCTGAAGCCCTTCTTTCAGACAGGACCAGGATCCGCAAAACAACGTTCTGGAGATCCCCGCGAGGCCAATCGCCCCATTTTCCGGGATCCGGGGTTGACCCTGCGCGCCCTCCGGCCTCCCCTGCGAGCCGAAGTCCGGATCGAGCGGGGCACCCCGGCCTTTCTTCGAAGTGCGATCAGTCGGGGGGAGATCCGTCGTGCGGCCGGGCCCTGGCGAACGACCGGATACTGGTGGTCTCCGTCCCGTCGTTTCGCCGTCGATCATTATGACGTCCTGATGGACGACGGCAGCCTCCTGCGGCTCTGCTTCGATTGGAGAACGAAGTGGTGGCAGGTCGATGGCCTCTATGACTAGACTCCTCCCGCTCATTCAAGGAGAACCCGAATTGCCCGAGAGCCATCCCCTGATTCCCCAGCCCGACCATCCGATCGCCTTCCTTCGAGGCTTCCTCGAGCGCCCGAAAGAAGTCGGTTCGATCATTCCGAGTTCCCGCTGGATGGAGCGGCGCATCACGCGCACGGCGGAGATCGCGAACTCGAAACTCGCCATCGAGCTCGGCCCCGGAACGGGCGGCACCACGAAGGCGCTGCTGCGCGCCATGGCTCCCGACGCCCGGCTGCTCGCGATCGAGATCAATCCGAGTTTCTGTGACCTGCTCCGCGACACGATCGACGATCCGCGTCTCATCGTCCACGAGGGCAGCGCAGCCGAGATCACCGAAGCGCTCGTCAAGCATGATCTCGACGCCCCCGACGTCATCCTCTCGGGCATTCCCTTCTCGACGATGCCCAGGGAGCTCGGCCTTTCCATCCTGCGCTCCGTGAAGGAAAGCCTGCGCCCCGGAGGACGCTTCGTCGCCTATCAATTCCGGGACGTCGTCCACACCCTCGGCAAGCAGGTCTTCGGACCCGCTTCGGTCCAACTCGAATTGCTGAACGTGCCCCCGATGCGGGTCTACCGCTGGGATCGGCCGAACGACTGACGGATCGGGGCTAGGCGTCGGATTCCCCCGATTCCCGGGGCCCGACATCGGGACCATGGGTGTCGCGGCTGCCCTTCTTCCATTGGCCTGACAATGTCGCATGTCGGGCCTCGGCCTGACTCGCCCGCCGCACGACCCCGTCCCCGAACCGGTCTGCCAGGACATCGAGTGCACGATTCAGCCGACGACGACGGGGCGCCTCCGACGCCGGCCCGCCTGCCTCGAAGAGCGAAAGCTGCGTCGTCCGCCCCGGCTCCCCGACCAGACCCCCGACCCCGACCCCGAGCAGCCGGACGGGTTCGACCAGCGCATCCTCGAGGAGCACACGGGCGACCCGCGCTACGACTTCGCCGTCATCGGTGGCCTCTTCGAGGGTCTTCTGGCGCGATCGGACGGGATAGCCGCGAGGCCCCTCCCGAACGCGTCGCCCGGGACGCCACTTGAGGACGACCGTGCGGGCCAACAACCCCTGGCGCCTCAAACGACGTGCAACGGCCTCGGCATGGGTCAGGATCGTCGCCTCGAGCCGACTCCGATCCGCGACGTCGCGCTCGAAGGTATTCTCCTCCGAGATCGAAACCACCTCCCGATGCGGCTCGACCTCGCGCAGATCCTCGCCCCGCGCGAGTCGGCCGATCCCGACACCCCAATCTCCGAGCCTCCGCCGAAGCGTGTCGGGATCGGCCCGGGCGAGATCCCCGATCGTGCGATAGCCGAGGCCCTCGAGCCGCTCGCCCGCCACGGGCCCCACCCCCCAGATCTTCCGGACAGGCAGGGGATCGAGAAAGTCCCGGACCGCGTCCGGGGGAACCTCGAGCAGACCGTCGGGTTTGGCAGCGCCACTCGCGATCTTCGCGACCATCTTGATCGGACCGATCCCGACCGAGATCGCCAGTCCCGTTTCCTCCCGCACCCGCTGCCGCAATCGCCCGCCCACCTCGCTCGGCGGTCCCAGCAACCGTTCGCTTCCCGTGAGATCGAGAAAGGCCTCGTCGAGGGACAGTCCTTCGACCCGAGGCGAGAAGGACCGGAAGATCTCGAAGATCCGACGCGATTCCGCCGCATACCGTCTCATGTCGCCTGCGATGAAGACGAGATCGGGACATCGGCGTCTCGCCTCGACGCTCGACATCGCCGAACGGATTCCGAAGACACGTGCCTCATAGCTCGCGGCAGCGACGACGCCGCGCTGCCCGGCGCCACCGACGACGATCGGGCGCCCGCGCAATTCGGGTCGGTCCCGCTGTTCGACGGACGCGTAGAACGCATCCATGTCCGCATGCAGGACGCAACGGGGATGCGGGGCGGAAACCGACATTTCCGACTAGCCCCCGGACGGCGACGGGAGCCACGGGGATCGGCAGGGCGGAAGCGCCCGCAGCTGCTGGACCGCCTCGCTGGCCGCACGCATGCCCGCCGTCACCCGCCCCTCGAGATCGGGGGTGGTGAGCGCCTCGGTCGCGAAGGCGAGGCGGGGTGTTCGTTCGCTCCGCGTCTCGAAGCGCTCCCGGCGGGCGAGCGCGCCCCGCCCCTGGACGGAGATGATCTCCTCCAGCCGTTCGACCTGCGAAGGGCCCTCGGGCAGGGGACCGAGCGGCGATCCGCGAAAGGTCGCATCGACCAGCTGGATGAGTGCCTGATCCGAGTCCTGCCAATGGGTCTCGACCGAACCGTGCTCGAGCGAGATGCGGATCCAGAAAGGCTCGGTGGCGTAGGGCGTCGGCGGGGGTCCGAGAACCCGCAGATCCCGCATGTCGGGAAGTTCTCCCGGCACGAAGGTCACTCCGGCCAGACCGCGCAGGAGCCACGCATCCTGGGCGATCTTCCGGTGGATGACGATCGATTTCCGAGCCTGGATCGATTCGAAATGGCCGCGTTCGGCGGGTGTGAGCTTCGGGCAGACGCGCAGGATCCCGCTCGGCGGCAGGGCCAGGACCGCTGCATCCGCGAAGGCCACTCCCTCCCGCCCCGCAGCGCGATAGCGGATCCGTACGCCGTCGGTCGTGGCCTCCAACTTCTCGACCCGACATCCGAGCCGCAGGCGCAACGACTTCGCCAAGGCATCGACGAGACTCGACAGGCCGCCAACGAGGGGGATCGAACGGCCGGTTCCCGCGAGCAATCGGCATAGCATCGGAACGACGACCGCAGCGGATTCAGCGGACAGGTCGACTCCGGTTCGCGCCAGGAGCGCCGGTGCGAGACGGGTGGTGCACCAGCGCGTCCCGAACGCCCGGATCGAGGCGCGTGACCAGGCGACGTCGTCGAGGGCGCGAACCGACTCGGGAATCGCCGGACTCGACCGCCGCAGGGAATCCCAGAGCGCACGAACCAGAACCTGCCGATCGCGCC
>DRKE01000380.1 GCA_011051925.1 Deltaproteobacteria bacterium | reverse complement strand
GAGCGGATCCTGCTCCGGGGAAGTGATAGTCCGTCTCTCGAAGGATCGGTGCTCGAGGAAGCGATGGACCGGCTGGATGCCGGAGACGATGTGGTGCTGACACCCGATCAAGGGGGCGGCTATGTCCTGATCGGAATGCGCGGCCCCCATCCCGAACTGTTCGACGTGGGGATGTCGACACGCGACATGCTCGAAGAAACGATCCGGATCGCGCGATCCCTGGGGCTCCGGAGCTCCCTGACCCCACCCGCCCTGGACCTCGATACGGTCGCGGATCTCCGCTCGCTGCTCATGCTGGATCCGGCGCGGCGATCGGACCTCTACCCGCTCACGGTCGAGTTGATTTCGTCGTTGGGCCTCGACATTGTGCTATAGATCACGCTCTCTGCGGATCGAAGTCGACAGAGTCCCCCCTGATGAGACGTCGCGACCCCCGATGTCGTGATGCTGAAGAAGCAGTCGCTGAGTGTTGAATGCCAACGACCCCCCGTCGGAGCATTGGACCGGATGCAAGCGAATCGAAGTCGTCGGAAGGTCGGACTGGATTTTCGGTGCTCGGCGGCGTCCTCCGAAGCCCGATCCCGTTCGTGTGACCCGACCCGACCTGTCGGAGAGCGTCCGTCCCCATCCTCTTCTTTCTTCCTGTTTCGACCGGCTGGGTCCGATCGGGACTGCACGCGTGGTGGGCAGTCGCTGGGCAATCCCCGGGCAGCGACGGCCTTCCGCGTCGCCCGGGCCCCACGAGAGGCGCGCCAGAGCCCTCTTCGTGACGAATCGCAGCGGTATGTCATTTGCAACTCCGGCTCGTCCCAGACGGGACCGGAAGACCCATTTTCCCCCTTTGCGGCGGGTCGCGAAGGGGTGCGGGGCAGATCGCCCTGTTCGATTCCCTCGAATCGCTCGTCGGGCACGACCGGTCGTGCCCGGCGAGCGCCTCGAGAGGAGTGTCCGACAACCTAGTAGGAGAGATTCCCAATGCGTTCCAAATTGATCATCGTTGCCACGGCCGCCGCGAGTCTGGTACTCACGGCGCAGATGGCAGCCGCCGACCCCGTCCAGGAGCAGCTCAGGCTCATGGAACAGCGGATGGCGGAGATGGAGGATCGTCTCCAGGCGACCTCCGACGAACTTCGAGCGGCGAAAGCCACCGTCGACGAGCAGCAGGGGCTGCTCTCGGAGGCGGGTCTGGTCGACGGAAGCGATGAAGGCATCCGCTCCTCGGTCGGCAACTTCATGAAGGAAATCGACATCAGTGGTGTTGCGGCCGCAAGCTACAACTATCGATTCAAGGGGCCCGGCGACGCGAACAACGACAATGTCGGCCTCTATCGGCACATGAATGCGAGCACGTTCGCGTTCGATCAGCTCTGGATCACGATGGACAAGGAACCGACCGAAGAGGCGCGGGCCGGTTTCCACGCCGACCTGGTCTACGGCGAGTCCGCTCGCGCCCATGGTGGTGACCGGTCGGTTTTCGACAGCAATGGAATCTCGACGGGCGATTCGATCCGGGGTGACGAGTTCCTCCTCTATTCGGCATACGCGAGCTATCTGGCGAATGTCGGTTCGGGGATGAGGATCGACGCGGGTCGGCTCGCGACACCACTGGGTGCTGAGGTCCTTCAGACGAATCAGAATTTCAACATCACACAGGGGCTCGTCTGGGGCGTTCAACCCGTCACGCACACGGGTATCCAGGTCTCCGGCAACATCACGGACGAGATCGGGCTAGCGTTCGGTGTCGTGAACGATGTCTACGACGATACGTTCGTCGACGATAGTCGCGACAAGGCCTACTACGGGCAGATCTCATTCAGCACCGACATGTATGGCATCAGTGTCGGCGCCATTGTCGGCAAGGATTCGGCGAGCGAATACCGGAACGAGGGTGGAGGTACGTGTCGATCGGGTGACGAATGCAAGACTTCGGTCTTCAATGTCGTTGCCACTGCCGATCCGAGCGATGCTGTCTCCATGTGGCTCGATTTCACGTGGGTGAAGGCCTTCGGCGACGACATGAATCACAAGGGTGATATCCACGCTGCCGCAATCGCGGGTCGCTGGGGCATCACGGATTCGACCGGAATCGCGGGTCGGGTCGAGTACGTGCGAACGGACAACAACTTCATGAGGGCGCTGGGGGAGAGCGCCAATACGGGTGAAGTGATGTCGTATACCGTCACGGCGGATCATGCATTGACGGACAGCATGAAGGTCCGACTCGAGGCTCGTTACGACCGGAATTTCTCGAATGGTGCGCTCTTCGCGATCGGCAGCAACAACGATGGCGCATCGAGCAACTCCACGACAGGCAAGCGGAATGACCAGCTCGTGGGTCTCGCTGAGATCTACTACGAGTTCTAGGACGCGTTCCGGAACCAAGAGTCGGATCGGTTGAATCGGGCGCGGCGTCTTCGGACGTCGCGCCCGATTCCGTTTCGGCGGCAGCCGCGAGCGGCATCCGGGCGGGTGGGAACCCGGTGGAACCGGGCAGGATGGGCGGGTGGCGTCAGACCATCCGCCAGGTCGCGGTGATGCCGAGCTTGTCCATCTTGGCGTAGAGCGTGCGCCGTCCGATGCCGAGGACGCGGGCCGCCGCGGAGCGGTTGCCCTTGCACTCGCGCAGGGCCTGGGTGATCCGGTAGGCCTCGGCCAGGTCGAGCCAGGCCCGCAGGGTTTCCGGGTGGTCGCCACGGGGGCCTTTCGAACCGACGTCCCGGATGAAACGAGCGAACTCCTCGAAGGAATCGGGGGGGCCATCGTCGGGGATGCTGGCGCTCATCGGCTTCTTCTCCGGTAGGGGGTCCTCGCCCGTGGCGAGCGAATCGGCTCGCCGACCGGTTGTGGACCATCGATCCGACAACCGGACTGCAAGCACTGTTCCACCCGCAGCACGCGTGGGCCGGCCCCCGCCGCTCGGATTTCCGGGCTCTCTTCTCGAATACAACGCTGTTTCGACGGGGTTCTGCCTCGGCTCGTCCGGTTCCCGATCGGCTGGTGGTTGCGTCTGCTCGCTTCGAAGGCAGCCGATGCCCCGGGTGCGTGCAGTGGGGCGGTCCGGATCGCTGTCGCTCCCGGTATGGCCGCTCGGTCCCACCGGGCCGCCCGGACTCGCGAGCCGCTTGTGTGGTAAGGTGCGGATTCTCTGGATCTCCCGCGGGTCATCCCAGGAAGGGGAGCGGGGTCCCGAGGCGGGATCCGGGTCGTCGCGAGACGAGATCCGGGGACCGTGGCGCGGGCGACCAGGGGCGGATCGCGCGGATGCCACGCCAGAGCCAGCCGCCCCGGAATACCGCGAAAAGCGTTAGAGTCCGGAGAGCCGGAAGAATCGACGGAGAAGCCGAGTCATGAAGAAGATCGAAGCGATCATCAAGCCCTTCAAACTCGACGAGGTGAAGGAAGCGCTCAGCGGCATCGGTGTCGAAGGCCTGACCGTGAGCGAGGTCAAGGGATTCGGCCGACAGAAGGGGCATACCGAGCTCTACCGGGGCGCCGAGTACGTCGTCGACTTCCTGCCCAAGATCAAGCTCGAGATCGTCGTGACCGCAGACCTCGTCGACAAGGTGATCGAAGCGATCGTAGGGGCCGCCAATACCGGCAAGATCGGTGACGGCAAGATCTTCGTCCTTCCGCTCGAGGAAGCCGTCCGGATCCGGACGGGCGAGCGCGGTCCTGACGCGGTCTAGGCCGCCTGCTCCTCCTTCCTCGGCTCGCTTCATCCATTCCTGCCTTCGGGTCCGCAGAGGAGACGACGGTCATGCGCGTGACGCGGTTGCTTCTTCCGATCG
>DRKE01000379.1 GCA_011051925.1 Deltaproteobacteria bacterium | reverse complement strand
GGAGGGACCAGACTCGTCCGGGGGGATCCGCTCAGGGCTGGTCGGGATCGTAGTGGATTTCCTTGACCTTCATGTTCCGGGACCAGCGATTGGGATTGCTGAAGATGACCTTGCCCTCGCCGGAGTACAGCCAGTCCATGCGATAGGTGTCGCCGCCGAAATAGAAGGGGATCCAGTTCTTTCCGGTCGGATAGCCCCGGATGTCATCGGGCTCACCGATCGCGTTCCGGACCTGTTGCTGGCTCATCCCGGTCTCGACCTTCGAGAGTTTCGAACCCGGAGGGACCGGCTTCTCGGTCTCTTCCTTCGCCGCGGCCGTCGAACCGGTTTCGGTCTTGTCGCTCGATGACGCGCAGGCGCCGAGCGCGATGGCGAGGCCGATGACCAATCCGGTCGATAGGAGGTTCCGAATCCCCGTCCTCTTCATCCCTGTCCTCTTCATCTTGTCTTGTCCATTCTCTCTCGATTGTCCGAATCGATGATCCGGATGCGGGTTCGTCTCGCTCTGCGATGCCACTCTGCGGTGACGTCCGTGTCACAGACGCTAACGAATCAGCCACCGGAATGCGCCCCGGAATTCCCGAACGGACCGTCAGGTCTCCATTTCGTACAGGACCCAGGTCGTCGCCCTGCCGACGCGATCGTAGAGGTTCCGCGCCCGGTCGTTGTCCTCGGCCGTGACCCATCGGATCAGGGGCCAGCCGCGTTCGGCCGCGACCTCGCGCAGGTATCCGAAGATCTTCTCGCCGATCCGGCCACCCCGGGCTTCGGGCGCGACGAAGAGATCGTCGAGCCAGCCGACTTCACGTCCTCGCAAGGGGTTCGGGATGCGCCGATAGTGGGCGAGGCCGACCGGGTGCCCTTCGTCGAGGACGAGGACGGCTTCGAGTTCGTGTCCAGGATCCATGATCCAACGCCACACGCTCTCGGCGATCTCGTCCGTGAGTTCCCGCTCGTAGAACGTGGCATAGCCCTCGTAGAGGCGCCGCCAGGCGGGCTTCAGCTCTTCCGTGGGCTCCGAGAATTCCAACGTTCCCCCCATTGCCTGCTCCGCTCGCGTCTCAATCGGGTCGGTCGGCATGAGGCCCGAAACGCGCGCGGCTCTCCTGCCGGATCTTCTGGATGATGCGGGGGAAATCCGCATCTGTCAGGATGCCGCCGAACTCTTCGAGGTCGGGCTGTCCGGCGAGGCCGGGCGCCAGCTCGATCTCGAGGCGGGCCAGATCGGCGAGCGGGATCCCGTTGAACTCGTCGGGATTCGGGAGGACGAGGGGGGAGGGGAGGCCGTCGCATTCCCGGATGAGATGGTCCCTCAGCTCGTTCGTCATGAGCGAGGGTGGCACGAGCCAGGGCTCGATCTCGGAGTCGAAGGAAAAGTGGCGTCGGAGCAGGACGCCGGGGCCCGGCAGGAGCGCTCGGGAGTTCCACCAGACTCCGTCGAGGGCGGCCATCGCTTCCCGGGCGGTTCGCTTCGAGGTCGGACCGAGAAAGCGGATCGTTTCGCGCAGCCAGGCGTCGACGCTGCGGTCGTAGATCGCCGACGAGCGGGCCGAATGCTCGAGCGCGATGGCCGCCGCGATCCGGATTCCCAGGAGGTTCGAATAGAGGTCTTCGGGAGAAAAGGACGAGTCGATCTCCGGAAAGCTCGGGGACCAGGACCAGCCATACCAGGTCGCAATCTCGTGCCACACCGAGAGCCGGAAAGAAAGCCAGCTCGCGATGGCCAGAGCGAACGAGACGCGGTCGTGTCTCGCGAGCAGGTCGGCATCGACCGGTCGCACGACGACCCGTCGGCGTCCTCCCTCGTCGGGCAGGTCGAGGGTGAGGCCCTCTCCGAGATGTGAAATGATCCGGGCCGTGAGGAAGATCGTCCAGTCCGCGTAGTCGCGAACATGGGCGGTGTCGATGAAGCCCCCACGGCAGGTGAAGATCAAGCCGTTCTCTTCATCGCCCAGGAACTCGCCGAGGCCGTCGCTGCCGACCATCACGAAACCGCTGTCGTAGCGGTGGGGGCCGATCTCGTCGATGACCTTCAGGTTGTCGATCTCGATTCCGGGCAGGGGCAGCTGGCCCAGGCGCGCCTTCAGCCCGTGGCCGAAGGCACAGCAGGGGCGGACGTGGCTGCGCATCGGGATCTCGGGGATGCCGGTGGGCTCGAGTTCCCGGGCGAGGACCTCGACCGAAGGCGCGAGAAGCAGGGCCGCTGCGTCTCTTGGGGCGGGGGCGTCCGGTGCCTGCCACGCGACGGTGATGCCGCAGCCCCCGGTGACGAGCGCGATCAGGATCGGAGCGGCGACGAGGGGGGTGCGGTGGGGGGTCAATCCGGACTTCCTTCGGGTTCGGGCCCGACCGGGGACGAATCGGAAGCGACATCCCGCCGGCGATCTTCAGTCCTTCCAAACCCAGCGGAGATGTCCGTCGCTGGCTCCGGATCGTAGCCATGCGGATAGTCCCAGCCATATCCCCACCGCCAGGGCCAGGGCCACCAGGGCGCGCCGCCCAGCCTGACGCCGGCTCGCATGGCCGGCCCGAGGAGGGGATGTCCCGCGCGCGCGACACAGGCTGCCAACTCGAGATCCGCCCGCTTCCGTTCGCTCGAAGGCCCGCCGCACCAGTAGTCGAGGTCGTGTTCGACGCAGCAGGCCTGCCAGTCACCGTCGGGGAAGACCGAGCATCCGTCGGTCGTGAAGGAATGAGGCGGGATTGTCGCCGTTCGATCCAGGCAGCGGATCGCGGCCCGGTCCTCGATTTCGGCGGCCGCGTCGGGATCGTCGCGGTAGGGCGCGATCGTCGAGTGTGCCGAGACGCAGGCGACGGCCACGAAGCTGGTCGAGACCAGGGGCAGGAAAGCGCGCAGGGTCGGGTGCGAGGCTCTGCCCCCGGGGCGATCGAGGGAGCCCGACCGGCGGAGCGACGCTTCGGGCGTCTGCGGCGAGTCGGATTCCACGCCCCCTCCGAGTTTCCCGGCTCCCGACTTCGATGAGCCTCCGCCCGGCATGCTATCGCAGCCGGCATTCCGGGGACCCGGCGCGTCGGGGGGCGTCTTCGCCGGTTCTGGGGAAGACTTGCGGATGGACCCGCTCGGGAGGATCAGGATGTCGAAGGAGCATGCCGGCCGCGTTGCGGTCCCCACTCGTCGAACCCGCTTCGAGACCTTTTCGCTGCGAACGCTGACGCCCCACATCGGCGCGGAGATCCGGGGCCTCGACCTTTCGAAGCCGCTCGAGGACGAGCAGATGGCCGAGCTTCGCGAGGCCTTCCGCGATTGGATGGTCCTCGTGATCCGGGACCAGGACCTCACCCGCGAGCAGCACAAGGCCTTCGGTCGCCGCTTCGGCCGGCTCCATGTCCATCCCCTCCACGGGACGGGCCATCGGGGTGCGGATCCCGAGATCCTGCCGGTCGTGACCACGGCCGACAACGCCTACACGGCCGGAGACGCCTGGCATACGGATGTCAGCTGTGACGAGATCCCGCCCATGGGTTCCATGCTCTACATCAAGGAGACCCCCGAATGCGGCGGCGGGGACACGCTCTTCGCCGACATGGGGCTGGCCTGGGATCTGCTCTCGGAGCCGATGCGTCGATTCCTCGAGCCCCTCGATGCCGTGCACGATGGCGCGATTCCCTATGTCGGCGCCTATCGGACGACACCGCCCGAGGGTGGCTATCCGCGCAATCGCCATCCCGTCGCCACGCGCCATCCCGAGACCGGGCGGAAGATCCTTTTCGTGAACAGCGGATTCACCTCGCATGTCGTGGGGCTCCGACCCGACGAGAGTCGAGCGATCCTCGACATGCTCTTCCGGCATGTCGCGATGACGCCCCGCCTCCATTGTCGCGTCGAATGGGAGCCGGGTACGCTGACGTTCTGGGACAACCGGTGCACCCAGCATCACGCGGTCTGGGACTACCATCCCCATACGCGGCGGGGCGAGCGGGTCTCGATCCTCGCGGACCGACGACCGTCGCGATGAGCGACGGGATTTCCCTCGAAGCGGCGGGAGCAGAGGATCCCATGGGCGGATACGCGGAGCGGTACGGGCCATGGGCCCTGATCGCCGGTGGATCCGAAGGGATCGGATTGTCCTTCGCGAGGCGGCTCGCCGCTCGGGGAATCCATCTCGTGCTTCTGGCAAGACGGAGGAAGCCGCTGGAAGAGGCGGCCTCCCTCCTGCGCGAAGAGTACGGTGTGGAGGTCCGGGTCCATGCAGTCGATCTCAGCGCGCGTGATCTGGATCGGCTACTCGATGACATCCTGCACGGACTGGAGATCGGGCTGTTGATCTACAACGCGGGTGCGACCCATGGTGCGGGACTCTTTCTCGATGCGCCCCTCGATGCCGCCCGGCGCCTCGTCGATCTCAACTGCCACGGTCCGCTCGTGCTCTGCCATCGGCTCGGCCGATCGATGCGGGAACGCGGGCGCGGGGGGATCATCCTCCTGGG
>DRKE01000378.1 GCA_011051925.1 Deltaproteobacteria bacterium | reverse complement strand
GCGAGGATCAGGGCCGTGACATACACGGCCGAATTCCCGAGCTGGCTCCAGTCGGGACCGACGAAGAGTTCCCGGAAGTCCGCGAAGCTGCTTGCCATCGGGACCTTGACCAGATGGGATTCCGCCAGGGCGAATTCCGGCAGGGTCTCCCGCAGGACGATCTGACAGGCGATCCCGAACGCGACGGCGACGAGCGGGCCCTTCACGTATTGGACGATGCGAACCCGGGACGCCGGAATCCGATCCCAGAACACGAGGATCCCGAGAGCGATGGCCGAAACCACCACGGCCGTCGGCTCCCCATGTCCGAGCGCGGCGGCGATCGCCGAAAAGGTGTTCTCTCCGTCGGATTGGAAGAAGGAGAAATCACCCTCTGGAGCCGAATCCCACCCGAGCGCATGGGGGACCTGTTTGAGGGCGATCAGGATTCCGATTCCCGAAAGCATGCCCTTGACGACGGAGGAAGGGAAGAAATACCCGAGCACACCGGCTCGAGCCGCCCCCAATCCCAGCTGGATGAACCCGGACAGGACGACGGCGAGCAGGAAGGTCTCGAAGCTGCCCAATCGCTGGATCGCCTCGAGCACGATGACGGCCAGGCCCGCTGCTGGCCCGGACACGCCGAGAGCGGAGCCACTCAGGGCACCGACGACGATCCCTCCCACGATTCCCGCAATCAGGCCCGAAAAGAGGGGAGCACCGCTGGCCAGCGCGATCCCGAGACAGAGCGGCACGGCAACGAAGAAGACCACGACCGCAGCCGGCAGGTCATAGCGAAGATCTTCCCAGGCGCTCATTCCTTCCTCCACGTGCAGGCGATCCTCGTCCGGCATCCCCGATCGGCATGGGCAGCGCCATCGGGACCTCCAGAACGGAGCGGAGTCTAGAAGATCATCTGATAGTTTAAATATCAGTCTTTGAAATAGTCTGATAGTTATATACTTTCACGCAGCCACTCCGGATGCCCTTCGGAAGGAGGAGACGATGATGCCCGCCAGGCCGACCCTTCGACAGATCGAATATTTCCTCGGCGTGGCGGAAGCCATGAGCTTTCGGCGAGCCGCTTCCCGACTCGACGTCAGCCAGCCGACCCTGACCCATCAGGTCCTCGCTCTCGAAGAGGCTCTCGGAATCGAGGTCTTCGAGCGCTCCCGATCGGGCACGACCCTGACCCCCGCCGGACGCGAGTTGCTACCCCATGCCCGACGCGCCCTCGAGGAAGTGCAGGGGCTCGTCGACCAGGCCATGGCGTTGTCCAGTGAACCCGGCGGAACCTATCGTCTCGGCGTCACCGCGACGCTCGGCCCCTACCTGCTTCCCCATGTCCTGCCGACGATCCACCGGGATCATGCGTCTCTCAGGCTCTATGTTCGCGAAGATGCCCCCCGCGACCTCGAGAGGGGACTCGTTTCAGGGGCCTACGACCTGATTCTCACCCCCCTGCCCGTCGACGAACGAGGCCTCACCGTCAGTCCGCTCTTGCGGGAGCCACTCAAGCTCGTCATCTCCTCCGAGCATCGATTGGCCCGGAAGAAACGCATCGGCCGGCGGGACCTCGCCGGGGAATCAGTCCTCACGATCGAGGAACACCACGCCTTCCATCAGCAGATCAAGGAACTCTGTCATCGCCTCGGAGCGCGGGTGCTTCGCGACTACGAAGGGACCAGCCTCGACACGCTTCGACAGATGGTCGTCATGGGAATGGGCGTCGCGTTCCTGCCCGCGCTCTACATCCGATCCGAGATCCATCGCCCGAGCGAACTCCGCGTCTCGAAGGTCCACGGTGCGGAAATCCATCGGACACACGCGCTCGCCTGGAGAAGATCCTCGCCTGCCGGCCAGCTCTTCAGGGAACTCGCGCGCGAGATCCGCCGCTTGATCGAAAGCCGGCTTTCCCGGGAGGTCACGCCCCTCCCGCCGGCACGCACTGGAAAGGGACCATCCCGGGGCTAGCCCCGGGTCCGATCGGCCGGAAGGCGGAACACGAAACGACTGCCCCGACCGACCTCGCTCTCGACCCGGATCGATCCGCCCATGGCGCCCACGAGATGTCTCACGATCGACAGGCCGAGCCCCGTACTGCCGAGCGCGCGTGAGCGGGCCGCGTCGACCCGATAGAAACGTTCGAAGATCCGCTCGAGATCCCGATCCGGGATCCCGATCCCCGTATCCTCGACCGAGATCTCGATGAAGCGGTCGGCCTCCCTGACGAAGACGTCGACGCGGGCCCCGGCGTTCGAATATCGAGCCGCATTGCTGAGCAGGTTCGAAAGGATCTGTTCGAAGGCGTGACGATCCGCCAGACAGGCGGACGTTCTTCCCGCATGGACCCGGAGTTCGATCCCGGCCTGCTCGAAACGCGGGACGAAGTCGGCGGCGATCGTCTCGACGAGGCGGACCGGGTCCATCGAACGGATCTCCAGCGTCGAAAGACCACTCTCGATCCGGGAAAGCGTGAGCAGGTCATCGATCAGGATCGACATGCGCTGGGCATTCCGGACGATGATGCCCAGATGCTTCGACAGGTCCTCTCCTCCCACATCGGTCGACTGGCCGAGCGCCTCTGCAAAACCCAGGATCGCCGTGAGCGGAGTCCGCAGCTCATGGGAAGCATTCGCGACGAAGTCCCGCCGGACGGCGTCGACGCGGCGCAGTTCGGTCACGTCGTGAAAAACGGCGACCGTTCCCGCCCTGGGTCCTCGTTTCGGGAAACCGGAAGCATGCATGAGAAGATTGCGTTTCTTCTCCGTGACGACCTCTATCTCCCGAACGACGATGTCCTCCTCGTT
>DRKE01000377.1 GCA_011051925.1 Deltaproteobacteria bacterium | reverse complement strand
CGTGGCGGCGGGTTTCGTGGCGACCGGTCCCGACGAGGAGGCCGTGGCACGGAAGCGGGAATGGATCCGGGAGCACCTCACTTTTCTCTACTCGACGCCCGCCTATTGGCCCTCCCTCGACCATCGCGGATTCGGCGACGTGGGTCGCGAACTCAACCGGCTGTCGAAGGCCGGGCAGTGGGAGGACATGAAGGGCCTCGTCAGTGACGAGATGCTCGATGCCCTCGTTCCACAGGGCACCTATGACGACATCGCCCGGATCCTGCTGGATGACTACGAGTCGATTGTGAGTCGGATCACATTTCCGGTTCCCGATGATCCGGCGGAAGATGCGCAGGTCCGGGGCGTGCTTTCGGCCTTGCGGGGCGAATAGCCCCGACCGCGGCGGGCCCACGGCCAGCCGCGCCTTCGGACCGCGAAAACAGGGGCCGGATGTCCCCTGACCGTCGTTTCCGGCGACTCTTGTTTGTCGGGCTGTGTCCGAATCGTCCCGACTCTCGAAAGTGTCATCCTGGTCCCTCCGCCGGCCTAGCGCCGATCACGTGTCGTGAAACGGGATCCCCGTAGGGTGGAAGTCCGTGATCATGTTGCGGAAGGGAGTGACCCTTTTGATCGGGCAGGCGTTTCATGGAAGCAAGGCAGTTTGCCGATCAGAACATTTCTCGTTCCCTTCTCTTTCGGGAGGTCTTTGGAGAGAGGGAATGGCTTAGTCTTCGGCCCGCCGGATTGTCGGTGCCGTGAATCAGGAACCCCAGAATGGACGATGACCTCAAGCGAATAGCAGGCCGGATTCGAAGATGGAGAGACGAGGCCGGGCTCACGCTGCAGCAGTTGGGCGATCAATCGGGCGTTTCCGCCAGCACGATCCACAAGATCGAGAATCTGCAGACGGTTCCCACGATCGCCGTATTGCTCAAGGTGGCAAACGGCCTGAATCGCCGTCCGAGTGAATTGCTGGCCGAGGAGGACACGGGAAAGCAGGTCGCCATCCTGCGCCGCGACGATCGGCAGCAGCTCGTCATGAATGGCCACGGGCAGCTCGAGCATCTGATCGGAATGATTCCGCGCAATCGACTGGATCTCTGGCGTGTGCGCATCGAACCCGGCCGGGGTGCCGGTCGTCCGGGCACCGAGGCCTGGCGTTTCCACGGCGAGGTCGTCCTGCTGGTCGAAGACGGGCGCGTCGATGTCGAGGTCGCGGGCGAACATTTCGTGATCGAGCGCGGGGATTCGATCCATTTCGATCCCAGTCTCCCCCATCGCTGGATCGCGGGCGGTGGCAAGGCCGCGACGCTCCTGGTTCTCGCGATCATCCCGGCGCGACTCCAGGGCGATCTGATGGCCCGGATCGCGATGGCGACGGGGACCTCGTCCCTGGACGCGGCGCGGGTCGAGATCGGTGGCGACGGGAGGATCGAAGCGGCGGGCGCGTAGCGCCCGTGCCCTTTCACCCGGCCCTTTGCCCCATCGGGCGCGATGCACACGACTGCGACCGATCCCTGCGTCGCGGAACCTCGACGGAGCGGAGGCAGCCCGCATCGGCCGGCTCGACGCCGAGCCGATTTCATGCACCACGCCCGGTCAGGGGCTCTTGGCCGGCTCTTCGGTTTCGAGATCGGCGAGCACGCGAAGGAAGCCGTCGCCGTATTTCGCAGCCTTGGCTTCGCCGATTCCGTGGGCTCGCGTGAGGTCTTCCCGGGTGGAAGGGCAGAGGACCGCGAGTTCGCGCAGGGAGCGGTCGCTGGCGACGACGTAGGGCGGCACGCCCTCCGCCTGAGCCGTGAGGAGCCGATACGCGCGGAGCGCCTCGAATCGGCGGAGTGCGTCGTCATCGAGTTCGAGATCCCCGGCGTCTTCTCCGCGCCGCGGGTCCCTCGAGGCGCCGCCCGGGGTGTCGCCCCTGCGGCGTATCACGAACGAGGGACTTCGATCGGCGGCGGCCATGCCGGACCGGTGGGCGGACGGACGGGGCGGCAGAAGCAGCCGCGCCGGACGCTTCCCCTGCATGACGGCGACGCCCGATCCGGTCAGGATCGCCACGGGGCGGTCCCCTCCATGGAAGTCGACCCAGCCGGCGGTGACGCAGCGTCGCAGCAGTTTCGTGAGCCAGGTTTCCGGGTGATCCGCAAGGATTCCCCAGGTCTTCGTCCGGTCGAGGCCCGCGCTTCGAAGGCGTGGATCGTCCTGGCCTCGCAGGAGCGCGACGGCGGCGCCGAGGCCGAAGCGGCCATGGATCCGCGCGATGCCCGAAAGTGCCTTGCGAACGAGGAGCGTGACCTCCGCGTCGTCTTCGAGATGGACACCGTCTCCGGCCTCTGCCCCGTCGCGATCTGCGGTCCTGGAGAGTCGATCGCAGACGTCGCAACGGCCACAGCCGGCCAGGGTCTCCTCCTCGTCCCCGAAATAGCGCAACACCGCATCGTGTCGGCAGCTTCCCCCTTCGCAGAAACGCATCAATTCGAGGAAGAGCGCCCAGCGGTGGCGGGGACCTTCGCTGCCCGGCCCCTCCATCGGGCCGTCCATTTCGATCAGCGCGCGCCGCCGGGCCAGATCGCCGGGACCGACGAGCATCTGGCCGACCGCGTCCCGCCCGTCGCGCCCGGCGCGACCGACCTCTTGATAGTAGGCTTCGATCGAGCCGGGCGGGGCCAGATGGACGACGGCGCGGACGTCGGCCCGATCGATTCCCATTCCGAAGGCATTGGTCGCCACGACGATCTCGAGTTCGCCATTCGAGAAGGCTTCATGGACCGCCTCGCGTCGTTCTCCCGTCAGGCCCGCGTGGTAGCTCATGCATCGCCAGCCCTTCCGCTCGAGGCGCTCGGCCTCGGCTTCCGTGCTCTTGCGCGTCGGTCCGTAGACGATCGCGCAGCCACGCGCGGCGCCGGGACTGCCGAGCGTGTCTCGCAGGACGCCGTCGACGATCCGGCGTCGCTCCGCGGCGCGTTCGACCTCGGCGACCCGGAGCGACAGGTTCGGGCGCGCGAAGCCGCGTATGATCTGGGGCGTATCGGGGGGCAGTTCGAGGCGCGCGAGGATCTCGTCACGGACGAAGGGCGTCGCCGTCGCCGTGCAGGCGAGTACTCGCGATCCGGGATGTTCCTTCAGGACGCGTCCGATCTCGAGGTATTCGGGTCGGAAGTCATGGCCCCATTGACTGATGCAATGGGCCTCGTCGATCGCGAAGAGGGGACAGTCGATCCGCTGCAGGATCTCCCGGAAGCGGGCGAAGACCAGGCGTTCGGGCGCGACGTAGATCATGCGCAGTCGCCCGCTTTCGAGTTCGTCGAGCCGACGCGCCATTTCGGCACCGTCGAGGGTCGAGGCCAGGTAGGTCGCCGGAACGTCCAATCGCTCGAGGGCGTCGACCTGGTCCCGCATCAGGGCGATGAGCGGCGAGACGACGACCGTCGTTCCCGCAAAGAGCAATGCGGGCAGCTGATAGCAGAGACTCTTGCCGCCGCCGGTCGGGGCGACGAGCAGCAGGCGTTGCCGCTCGAGGAGCCCCTCGATCGCCTCGCGCTGGCCCGGGCGGAAGGCCTGATGACCCAGGCGGGCGAGGCCCTCGGCCAGGGCGGCATCGCGACGCGCGCTCGCAGGCCAGGGCCGGCTCGGGTCTTCCAAAGGGTCGGAGGTGTCTTCGGACATGATTCTCGGCGGGTGAAATGCCAAGCTAGCACGGGTGGAAACCGTCTCCGCGAGGGTGAACGGAATGCCCTCCCGATCGGTCCCGATGGGAATCCGGGTTCGGGCATGGCGGCGACGCGGTGGGGGCGGGTCGCATCCGGCACGTGCCCCGGGAACGAGGGGCGCGGCCGGGAAGAACCGCATCTGCGGCTTTCCGGGGAGAAGACCGCGACGGGATGGGGCGGACGAAAGACGAAAAGGGATGGGAGGGGAGCGGGATGGTCGAGATGACCGTGGTCTATGAAGGAGGGCTGCATACCCGGGCGCTGCATGGGCCTTCGGGTGCGGGGCTCGAAACCGATGCCCCGGTCGACAATCAGGGGCGGGGCGAAGCCTTCTCGCCGACCGATCTGGTCGCGACCTCGCTCGCGAGCTGCATGCTGACGACGATGGCCATCGTCGCTGATCGCGAGGGCTGGTCGATCGACGGCGCCCATGCGCGGGTCGAGAAGCACATGGAACTCGAGCCGCGTCGGCGGGTGGGGCGGATCGTGGTCGGACTGACGATGCCGGCGGGTCTTTCCGAGCCGGCTCGTGTCCGGCTCGAGGAGGCCGCCCGAGGCTGTCCGGTCGCCGAATCGCTCCATCCCGATACCCGGGTCGATCTCAGCTTGCATTGGGAATGACCGTGCCGCGCTACACCGTCTATGGCGATGCCCATGCTCGTGGGACGGTGGCCCTGGTCGCGCTGCTCCTCGCCAAGGAGATCGCCTTCGACCTCGTTCCGCCGACGGCGTCCCTCTCGTTCGTCCTGGCGACGCGTTCGGGCTCGGAATCGGGGCCCTGGCTGCGAACGCCCGAGGGCTTCGTCCTGGCCGAGCCATGGGCGATCTCCGAATGGCTCGAACGCTGCCATCCCGATCCCCCGCTCCTGCCGACGACGCCGGTCCGCCGGACCTGTGCGCGGATTCTCGAGGATTGGATCGAAGTCTGGCTGCCCCTCTGGCCGCGGCGATCCTGGTCGACACTGACGGGGCTCGGTGCGCACCTCGCGGCGGCCCGTTTCCTGCTCGGTGAGCAGCCGTGCCGCCCGGATCTCGTGCTCGCCGCCTGGCTCGAGACCGAAGTGCTGGTCGTGCCGGACGTGCGCCGGTTCCTCGCGGAAGTCGCGCCGGCCCTCTTGTCCCATTCGGATGCACTCATCGGGCCGGTGGTGGGGGGCGACGACGACGGATCCGGCGATGTCATCCTCCCGGCGGTTCGATCGATCGTCGTCCCGCTCTCCGATCGGCTGTCCGACGATGCGATTCCGCTCTCGCTCCTGCCCGTCCTCGAAGAGATCGCCTCCGACTATCACGCCTATCTCGTCGCCAACCAGCAGGCGCTGAAGGAAGGGGCCGATCGCGTCCTCGTCGATCTCGGCTTTGGAAAACGGGCTTTTCCCCCGAGACGGGACTGCGAGGCACGCCGGGCCCGGATCGGGCGGGAGCTGGCCGCGCTGGATCCGGAATCGCGCCGGGACGTTCGACGGGTCCTCGAACCCGTCGGTGCATGGCATGCGCTGACCCTGCCGCCGGTCGTCGAGGAGGTCGATCCGGCGGATCCGAGGAGCCTCTGACGTTCCGGTCGGGGATGGCCCCGGCGGTCGGACGCGTCGGTCGCGTCGTCTCGAGGAGTTCAGTCGGCACGCCGATGTTCGTCGAGGGAGACCACGGGCGAACGTTCGGGCCGGGCGCCTCCCAGTCGCACGTCGGGCGCGCCCAGGCGGGCGGCGTCGGCGGTCTGGTCGTCGGGCTGGGTCTGGCTCTCGCGTTCGGCGCGAACCCGGGCCTCGTAGTGTTCGATCTCGCCGGCGATGGTCGCCTCGTCCCAGCCGAGGATCGCCCCCATCGTCTTCGCGGTCTGCCTCGCCGCGAGAACGCCGCGGTCGAAGGTCTCGATCGAGATGCGGGTGCGTCGTGTCAGCACGTCGTCGAGATGGAGCGCGCCTTCGTGTGAGGTCGCATAATGGATCTCGGCGGCGAGATAGGTGGGGGCGCCTTCGACGGGGCGGGCGAGTCCGGGCTCTTCCCGGATCAGCTCCAGCAGTTCGTGGATCCGCGTGCCGTAACGCGTCAGGAGATGCTCGATCACGTGGACGTGGAGTCCGGATCGTTCGGCGAGGGTTTCTCGGCGATTCCAATGGGCGCGATAGCCGGCGGCGCCGAGGAGCGGAACCTCGTGGGTGCAGCTTTCGGGCACTTTCTGTTCGAGGCCGCGTGCCGCGACGTCGACGACGTCCCGGGCCATCACGCGATAGGTCGTGTACTTCCCGCCGGCCACGGTGATCAGGCCCGAAACCGATTGACTGACCGCGTGCTCGCGCGAGAGCTGGCTCGTCGCGTCGCTCTCGCCCTGGAGGAGCGGTCGCAGGCCCGCGTAGACCCCCTCGATGTCCTCGTGTCGCAGGGGCTGGGCGAGCACGGCGTTCACGTGGTTCAGCAGGTAGTCGATGTCGCGGCGGCTGGCCGCGGGATGGGCGAGATCGAGATTCCAGTCCGTGTCGGTCGTGCCGACGATCCAATGGCTGTCCCAGGGAATCACGAAGAGGACGCTCTTCTCCGTTCGCAGGATGAGACCCGCGTCCCCATGGATCCGGTCCCGGGGCACGACGAGATGGATGCCCTTCGACGCGCGGACGTGGATCCGACCCCGGCCGGCATGGCTCTGGACGCTGTCGGTCCAGACGCCGGTCGCATTGACGACCTGGCGCCCTTCGATCTCGAGGGTCTCGCCCGACTCGAGACAGCGCGCCGTGATGCCGGCCACGCGCGCCCCGGACATCCGGAACGCCTCGAAGCGGACGCTCGAAAGCGTGACCGCATCGTGGACCCGGGCGGTTCGCACGAGGGCGAGCGTATGTCGCGCATCGTCGACCTGGGCGTCCCAGTACTGGATTCCGCCGACGATGCGATCCCCCCGGAGACCGGGAAAACGCGCCAGGACGCCTCGGCGGGAGAGATGGCGATGTCGGGGCAGGGCGCGCCGGCCGGCGATCGTGTCGTAGAGCAGCGTGCCCGCGCCGATGTAGGCGCGCTCCCAGACGGGATGGGTCAGGGGAACGAGGAAGGGCACGGGATGGACGAGATGCGGACAGAGCCGTTCCAGCATCAGTGTCTGCTCGTGCAGCGCCTCGCGGACCAGTCCGAAGTCGAGCTGTTCGAGATAGCGGAGGCCGCCATGGATCAGCTTGCTCGATCGGCTGGACGTGCCCGAGGCCCAGTCCCGCTGCTCGATGAGCGCGACCGAGAGGCCCCGGCTCGCGGCGTCGAGGGCCGTTCCCGCGCCGACGACCCCGCCGCCGATCACGACGACGTCGAAGGTCTCCTTCCGGACGCGGTCGAGATCCTCCCTGCGTGCAGCCGGATCGAGCCGTGCCCGATTCATCGCCGTCTCCCGATTCGTTCCAGAGCCGGGAAGGATAGCGGCTCAGACCTCGAGGCTCGCCTGGGTCCGATGGACGTCGGCGCGGATCGCCTTCTGGACCCGGTCGCCGAGGGGCCGGAACGTGATCGCCATGCCCCGGGGCAGGGTCCGACTGTCGCCTGCGCCGGCCGCGTTCGTATAGAGGATCCGCCCCTGGACCAGGAGCCGCTTGCGACCGATCGGAAGTTCGAGGGAGACGTCCGAACCGACGACCCAGGGCCGGGGCGTCACGAAATAGGCCCCGCCCGAAGACAGGCTGTAGCAGCGGACCGCCTTGATCCTGCCCGAGGAGAAGCTGCGCGTCCGCCATTCCTTGGGCGCGCGGATCTCGCCGCGGGGCTTCCGGGTGGCCCAGCGCGAGAGGGCGCGATTCACCTGGAAGCGGAGCGCATGCCGACCGAAACGACCGAAGAGGGCCAGTCGGAGGCCCGCCTCGCGAAGCGCCTGTCGCCGTTCGGCGTCGGGGGACCGGCCGAAGGCGATCGGGACGAGAGAGGGCGAGCGCGTGCGGATCCGCAGGGCGGAAAGCTGCTCCTCGAACTCGTCGGGGATGATCTCCTTTTCCGGGAGCAGCAGGACCGAGGGCGGATGGCTCGCCTCGGCCAGTCGCCGGGTCGCGTCCTCGAAATCGAGGGCGGTCATCGTCGTCGCGGGCAGCGAATGGAGTTCCTGGACGAGGATCCGCTGGATCTTCGAATCCGGTCCCAGCAACAGGATCGGTCCACGCGAAAGCGGGGTCTGGCTCGTTTCGATCCAGGGACTCATCGGGGTTCCAATCGGGGTCGATTTCTACAGGAAGTGTCTACGAGGCATCGGCGGCTTCTCGTGGGGCCTTGAGACGGTATCCTCGGAAGCCCCATGCCCCTTCCCCCGGAATCCCCGTTCCCGGAATCCCAGGACGTGTCGGATTCTTCGTCCGATACGGACTCCTCGGCGTCATCCCGATCACAAAGGATTCGCGTGATGGCGATCGGACTCGGGATCGACGAACCCGAATCGCTGCTTCGTGCAAGGGCTGCGCAGGCGATCGGCATCTCTCCGGCAGCCGTTCGCGGTCTCCGGATCGCTCGTCGTTCCCTCGACGCCCGCAGGCGGGGGCGGCGACATGACCTGCGCTTCGTCTTCCATGTCGATCTCGATCTCGACGAAAAGACACGATCCCCTTCCCTCGATCGCGCGCTCAAGAGCGGGCGGGCTCGTCGCGTCGCCGCGCCCGCCCGGTTCCGACTCGAGGATTTCGAGCGGAAATGGGAGAGTCGACGCGTGGTCGTCGTCGGATCGGGGCCGGCGGGTCTCTATGCGGCCTGGACCCTCGCCAGTCATGGCGTGGCCGTCGATCTCATCGATCGGGGGCCGCCACTGCATGAGCGCAGCCGCGCCGTGGCGCGATTCATGCGCCATCGGGAACTCGATCCGGAAGGCAACCTGCTCTTCGGCGAGGGCGGGGCGGGCACCTACTCCGATGGAAAGCTCTACACGCGGACCCAGCACCCGCTCGAGACGCCGATTCTCGAGACCCTGGTCGAGGCCGGTGCCAACCCGGAGATCGCCTTCGACGCCCGGGCCCATGTCGGGACTGACCGGCTCCATCGGATCCTGCCCCGCCTGCGCGCGCGCCTGGCGTCGATGGGCGTGGTCTTCCATTTCGGGACCCGCCTCGAAGCCCTCGAGATGGCCGCGCCAGGGCGCGTCCGCGCGATCCGCACACAGGCCGGCGAGATCGGGTGTGACGCGGTCGTTCTCGCCCTGGGCCACAGCGCGCGGGACACGCTTCGCGCCCTCGTCGACCAGGGACTTCCGGCCGAATCCAAACCCTTCCAGATCGGCTTGAGGATCGAACATCCCCAGGCCCTCATCGATCGGGGCCGTTTCGGGGCGGAGGCGGACATCCGTCGACTGGGACACGCCTACTACGCCCTGGTCTCGAAGTCGGAAGGCCGCATTCCCGGCGTGCACAGTTTCTGCATGTGTCCGGGCGGCCAGATCGTGGCGGCCGTGGCCCAACGCGGGCTGTTGTGTACGAACGGGATGAGCAATTCCAGACACTCATCGCCCTTCGCCAATTCCGGTCTCGTCGTCACGCTCGGGCCCCGCGAGTTCGGAAGCGGCCCTTTCGATGGCGTCGCCTTCCAGGAAGCGATCGAAGCGCGCTTCTTCGAGGCCGGGGGCGGGGACTACTCGCTGCCGGCACAACGGGTCCCGGATTTTCTCGAAGGCCGAGCCAGTCCGACGCTTTCACGCAGCAGCTACAAGCTCGGCCTGCGAAGCACGCGGATCGATCGCCTGCTTCCGGAGTCGATGACCGAGGGGCTTCGGGCAGCCATCCGTCGCTTCGATCGGTCGCTTCCCGGGTACGCGAGCGGCGAGGGGTTGCTCGTCGGGATCGAGTCCCGCAGCTCGGGCCCGCTTCGCCTGATCCGCGACCCCGACGACCGCCGGGCCGCAGGCTTCGAGAACGTCTTTCCCGTCGGTGAGGGGGCGGGTCATGCCGGAGGCATCATGAGCGCGGCGATCGATGGGGCGCGGTCTGCGCAGGCCCTGCTCATGCGGGATTGATCCGGGCGGCTTTCGACCCGGAGGGATGGGCAGAAAGTGAGACAACTATTGGAAAAGGTTCATGAAATAAAATTCAGCGAAAGCCCTTTACCTTGAACCTGGGTGTCAGCCGTAAAGTTCGGGGGGCCCGACGACCGACCGGGTCCCGGACCCCGACGGCGGCTCGCGCGGACGGATCCGGGTCGCGCGGCCGGGTGGACCGCGGATGCGGGCCACGACCGGGCGGGCCTGAACGGGCATGCAGGAATCGGAGGCAAGGCCGATGGATGGGATGCGTGGGATGCGTGGGATGGATGGGACGGAAGGGAAGGACCCGACCCCGATGGGCGATCCGGCCGAAACGGGTCGTGACGCGCGCGCGCGTGGTTCCGGTTCCCCGGATCCGGTCTCCGATGAGACGATCGGGCGATGGGCGACCGCGGGCGCGATCCTGGCCGCGATCGGCGCTTCTTCATGCTGCATCCTTCCCGTCGTGCTCGGCGCCGGCGGACTCTCGACGGTCGCTCTGGCTGGGACCTTTGAATCCGCCCGGCCGCTCCTTCTCGCCGTGACGGCGGTTCTTCTCGGCGTCGGCTTCTACACGAACTATTTCCGGAAGCCCGCTTGTGAACCGGGTACGGCCTGTGCGACGTCCCGATCGGGTCTGCGCCGCTTCAGCCGCGGCATGCTCTGGCTCTCGACGATCAGCGTTCTCGCCCTGGCCTTCTTTCCTTCCTACGCATCCGTCTTCGCCGGCGGCCCGGTCGTCGATGATCCGGCATTCGGTTCCGTGGCTTCGCGACGGGTCGAACTCGCGGTGTCGGGAATGACCTGCGAGGCGTGCGCCGTGTCGATCCAGAACGAACTCGCCGCGGTCCCCGGCGTTCTCCACTCGGAGGTCGACTATCCGACGGGGAGGGCCGTGGTCCTGGTTCGGGCCGATGCGCCACCGGGTGCGCAGTCGCTGCTGGCGGCCGTCGATCGCGCGGGCTACTCGGCGAAACTCGTGGGCGCCGAGGAGCCGGGGTGAGCGACTGCTGCGCAGGGGACGCGGAGGATCGGCGATCCTTCGATTTCGCGATTCTCGGCGGTGGCTCGGCGGCGTTCGCCGCGATGATCCGGGCGCGGGAGCTGGGCGCTTCGGTCCTGCTCGTGAACCAGGGGACGATCGGGGGGACCTGCGTGAACGTCGGCTGTGTTCCCTCGAAGACCCTGCTGCGCGCGGCCGAGAATCATCATTGGCACGGGCTCTCGCGATTCCGGGGGATCGAGCCCCGGGGCGGTACGATCGATTTCGATTCGCTCGTACGCGAGAAGGACGAACTCGTCGAAGGCCTTCGCAGGTCGAAATACGAAGACGTGTTGGCGGGCCTTTCCGGCGTGCGCTTCGTTGCCGGTCGCGGTCGGCTGCTCGGACCGGACGTGCTCGAAGTCGATGGAGAGCGCTTCGAGGCCGGGAAGATCCTCGTCGCGACCGGATCCCGACCCCGTCTTCCCGAGGTGCCCGGACTCGCGGAAGCCGGCGTCTGGGACAGCACGCAGGCACTCGACGCGCCCTTCCTGCCCGATCGGCTCGTCGTGTTGGGCGGAAGCTATGTCGCGCTCGAGCTCGCACAGATGTTCTCGCGTCTCGGAAGCCGGGTCACGATCCTCCAGAGAAGCGGACAGATCCTTTCCAGCGAGGATGCCGATGTGGCGGACGCGCTCGCGCGATTCCTGGCTGCCGAGGGGATCGAGATCCGGACGGGACAGAAGCTGCATTCGGTCGAACGTCGGGGCGATCGCTTCTTCGTGCGGGCAGCCGGAGACGACGAAGCCCGGGTCCACGAGGCCGACGCCGTCCTCGCGGCCCTCGGTCGCCGGGCGAATGCCGACGGACTCGGGCTCGAGGCGGCCGGCGTCGAAGTCGATGATGCCGGCTTCATCCGCGTGGACGACACGCTCGAGACGACGCGACCCGGAATCCATGCGGCCGGAGACGTGATCGGCGACCCGGCCTTCGTCTACGCGGCGGCCTACGAGGGCTCGCTCGCCGCGAGCAATGCCCTTTCGGGGAAGCCCGAGCGACGCGACTACGCGGCGATTCCCTGGGTCGTCTTCACCGATCCACAGGTGGCGGGTGTCGGGCTCGACGAGCGGGGCGCGGCCCGCGCCGGGATCGAGGTCGACGTCTCGGTCCTGCCGCTCGAACACGTTCCGCGAGCGCTCGCGGCGCGCGATACCCGGGGCTTCGTGAAGCTTCTTCGGGAGCGGGGCGGGGACCGGCTCGTGGGCGCGAGGATCGTCGCGCCCGAGGGCGCCGAGCAGATCATGGAAGCCAGCTTGATGATCCGTTTCGGGCTTCCCGTGTCGCAGGTCGCGAAACATTTCCATCCCTACCTGACCCAGGGCGAGGCCGTGAAGCTCGCCCTGCTTTCGTTCGATCGGGACGTGGAGTCGCTTTCGTGCTGCGCGAGTTAGGTCGGGTCCAGCGAGGGCCCTTGCGTGCTGAAAGGGCGAGACCGATGCGACGCGGCCTGCGCGAAGGGCTCGCCGGAAACCGGAGCCCCGCGCCGAAGGCGACCGGAGCCGACGGTCGATCCGTTCTTCTCGCGATCGTGCTGCTCGTCCTGGCGCTCGGTCCGGCTTCGACGGGCGTTCGTGCGGCCGACGGACTGGCGACGTGGCGCTTCCGGGTCGAGGGCATGACCTGAGGCGGTTGCGCCGCGACGGTCCGTGCGGCCGTCCTGTCCGTCGAAGGGGTCGAGGAGGCGGAGGTCAGTCTTGCCGGGAAGTCGGCTCGTGTCGTGGTCCGGCGAGGCACGTCCTCGGACGCGATCGTCGAGGCGATCCAGGCGAGCGGGCCCTACCGGGCGGAGCGGCTGCCGGAGCCGATCGAGAACGACTGATCCCGTTCGCCGATCAGAGCGAGATCCGCGCGGTCCCCACGACGGGCGTTTCGCCCTTCTCGTTCTTGATCATGAGGTCGATCTCGATGACCTTCGCTTCTTCGTCGATGTCCGTGACGACGCCGCTCGCGGTGGGTTTCGTGTCGACGATGAGGGGGGCGCGGAAGATCGTGTCGACATGCAGGATCTTCGCGTTCGGCGCCCAACGATGGATCAGCGCGACCAGGATGCCCTGGCTCATGATCCCGGGCACGATCGCGCCGGGGAGTCCGGCCTTGCGCGCCTCCTCGTGATCGATGAAACGTCCGGCCATCATCAGGGCGGAGCGGGCGAAGAGCCGCACGTTCTCGAGGGAGACGTCGGGTTCGATCCCGGGCAGATCCTCGCCGAATTCGACGTCCTCGAAGGCCTTGTCCTCGAAACGTTCCTCTGCCGGGTCGGCCATCAATCGAACTCCCGTTGGACGAGACGCCAATCGACGGTGGCGAGATGGGTATCGTCCTGGTTGTAGAAATTCATGCGGTGGACGATGAAGAGCATCGTGCCCGAGCGCCCGGTCTTTTCGTAGATGTCCGCGATCTCGCTCCGGCCCTGGATCCGATCGCCGGGACGGACCGGAGCATGGACGGTGACCGCCTTGCCCGCGTCGAAACATCGGTGCATGTCGATCGGGAAATCCTTCGGCAGCCCCCGCGTCCCATGGATCCGGGTCGGGTAGTTCGGGACCGCCTGGAAATCCGGATGCGCGGGATCCGTGAAGCGCGGATGGGTCTCGCCGCAGGCCTTCGCGAAGCCGAGAAGCGATTCGGTCTCGACCTCGAGGTCGATCTTGTCGAAGATGTAGCCGGTGAACCGGTCCTTCAGTTCTTTCGCGTTCATGCTTCCTCTTCCGGCCGGATGGCCTCGACCCGGCCTCGTTGCAGGGCGGAGACGAGATCGTCCATGTCGGCGATCGGGTCGTCGAAGCGCGTGGCATAACGTCCGATATGGCTCACGATATGGGAGTCGGAGCCGCCGATCCGATGCCAACCGTTCTTTTCGGCATATTCGAGCGCCTGTTCGTTCTCGCCCGCCCGGCTGCCACCGTTCAGGGTCTCGACGATCTCGACCCCTTCCACGGGACCCCGGCTCTCCCAATGGGCGCAGAGCCCGACCTTGGGCCGGCCCGGATGGCAGGGCGCGG
>DRKE01000376.1 GCA_011051925.1 Deltaproteobacteria bacterium | reverse complement strand
CGGGCGGACCTGGTGCCGCGGCGGACGCGATCGACGCGGCCGACGCGCCCCGGCACGGAATCCCGCGTTAGGCCCGATCCGACCCGGGCCGTTCAGGGGCTGGAATCAGCCTCGCTCGCCAGACGGAACGCGACGGTTTCCGGTCGTCGTTCGGGATCGAAGGCGATGGCCAGAAACTCGTCGGCCACGAATCGCGGACTGTTGAATCCGCCTTCGCGCTTCAGCTCGTGAAAACGCTCGACCTCGGGAAAATCCTCGGGCGACGAGGCACGGATCCGCTCCTGCATCGCCGTATCGATCACACCCGGGGCGACCGAATGGGCGCGGAGCCCGCTCTCCGCTTCTTCGACCGCGACGACCTCCGTCAAGCGTTCGACACCCGCCTTGCCCGCACAATAGGGGCCCCAGCCGGCGTAGGGATGCCAGGCGGCGCCGGACGAAACGTTGATCAACACGCCGCCGTGGCCGAGGCGTCGGAGATGACGGACGTAGGTTCGTGTTCCGAGGAAGACACCCACGAGATTGATGTCGATATGCTCGCGAAATTCGTCGAGGGCGACGTCCCGGATCGGGCGGATCGGGTCGAGGACACCGGCGTTGTTCACCCAGAGGTCGATCGCTCCGAATCGCTTCTCCGCTTCCCCGACGAGGACTTCGAGCGCGTCCTCGTCGCGGACGTCCAGGGTTCGCGCGAGGACGTTCTCGCCGGAGTCGAAGACCGGTGGCGTTCTCGAGCAGAGAACGAGACGCATCCCGACCTCCGCAAAGCGCGACGCGAGACCGGCCCCGAGTCCCCGACTCGCCCCGCTCACGAAGGCGGTCTTGCCTTCCAGCGATCCGACCGTCATGCCGTTCGTCCTCGTCTGGCTCGCGCCATCCCAGTGCCACGCTGGCCTGTTGGAAGCGCTCGTTCTAAGCGATCATTCTAGGACAGATCCCTCGACGATCGCCGTCGACACCCCACGAGAATCAGAGAACAGCCCGCCGCGAGCCCCAGACCCAGACCCGGTTCGGGAACGACGAGAACCGCGATCGCCTGGTTGCCGTCTTCGAAATCGAGCCGCAAGGCGACGTCGCTTCGCATGTTGGTCGATCTTCGTCCCTGCGCGCTCCGGAGCCCGTCGCGGATCCGATATCCACTCACCGTACGAACGACGCCACTCGCGACCTCGATCTGGTCGCCCTTTCGAAGGACGAGGGTCGTCTCTCCGTTCGGGCCCACGCGATAGAGCGCTCGGTCGTTCGTCGCGTCGACGCCGACCCCTTCCAGGCGAAAATCGAGTAGGACGACGCCACTTCCGCTGATCACGGGTTCGCCGAAGGACTCGATCCCGAAGACATCACCCAGAAACGGCGAACCGAGGGTCGTCCCGGGCGGCAGCAGGGGGGCCGGATCGCCCTGACCGAGAAGTCGCGAAAGCGAACCGTCGGATGAACGCCGCCAGTACTCGTAAGGCGGACCGCCGGTCGATGGAGTCGATTGAAGAGAGGTCATGAACGCCAGGTCGCCTCTGCGATTCGTGACGGGCTCCTGGAAGAGTCCGGGAACGCCGCCTGCGGTCGCTTCGCCGCCGCGAAGCAACAGCTCGAGCGATCCGTCGGGTTTCCATTTCCAGAAGCCGAAGGAGTTCGCCTCGGTGATTCCCGGACCCGCGAACTCCGCGAAGAAGACCACCTCGCCGCGAAGGTTGTAGGCGAGATTCACGCCTCGACCGGGGCGCTGGCGGACGAAGACCGTACCAGCCGGAAAGCCAGGGACCGGATCGCCTTCCCGGATCACGAGCGCGAGGTTTCCGTCGGCGTCGCTGGCCCAGATGGCCGTGTCATTCGATCCATCGACGCCCGTCCCCTCGAGCGATCCCCACAGAGCGGTCCCGCCGAAGAGATGGGTCCAATGCCCGCGGATGTAGAGCAATCGGACGTCCCCCTCGATTCCGGGTGCCGAGGCGCCCGTTCGCAAGATCGGCAGCGTCTCGCCCGACCCGGCCGGGGCGAAGGCGATCGCTCCGGCGGCAGAGGGGATACAGCGGAAATCCGAAGCCATGAGCGATGTCCGGCCCGTGCGATCGATCTGGAACGTCGGACAGAAGAAATCGGGAACGCCTTCGGGCACGGAAGGCGGGTGCGTTCCCGCCTGGATCACGATCTCGGGCCCCGCTCCTCCCTGACGACTTCGCCACAATCCGAGTTCGCTACCCGGCGGAATCCCGCCTCCCATCGTTCGTACGACGAACACGATATCTCCCGCGTCGTTCATCACCGGATCGAGCACGTTGTTGAGATCGCCACTCGGATATCCGAACTGGGCCGTGCCGTCTCCGACACCCGGAATTGGATCCCAGCGACTCACCCGAACGATCGGCTCTCCGTTGGCGTCGGGCCCCACCACGGCCCACCCGGTGGAACCCGTCGCGGCCTCGAAGACCAACTCGCCCTTCGCGTTCACCCTGGGCGGTTCGGGAAAAGCGATGTATCGAGATCGGTTGTTGGGGTCTTGTGGTGGTGGAGTTGGTGCAGAAAGACCGGTCTGCGCGACCAGCTCGACGGGGATACAGCCGGGCTCATCCAGTGCGCACAATCCCACTCCCGTTCCAACCTCGCGCAGCGTCGCAGCGAAGGTTTCCCGATCGGATCCCCGGCGACCCGTTCCGAAGATCTGCGTTCCGTCCGCCGAGACGGCCCAGGCCTGCTCGAAGTGGAACCAGTCCTGGGTATCCACTCCCGCCTCTTCGAGCGCGGTCCGGAGGACTCGAAACCCCTTCTCGCGGGTCCAGACGAAGGCGTTGTCCTGGTATCCTCCGGGACCACCCAGATAACTCCCGACGATGGCACTCCCATCCGCGGAGATCGCGAGTGGAAGGATAACGGCATCGGAAAAAGCGCCCTTCCCCCGGATGACTTCCAGTCCCGTCGACGCGGTCCAGACGAAGGCCGAAGCAACACCGCCAAAGATCCCCTCCCCCGCGACGGTCCTGCCGTCCGCGGAGACGACTCGCGCGGTTCTCGCCCACTCGTCCGTCCCGACTCCGGTTCCCAACAGGGTCGTCCCCTGGATCGCATCCCATACGAAAGCACGGCTACCGTCAGTCCCGACCACGACCCGACCATCCCCGGAGATGCCCCAGGCGACGCTGCCGAACGCCGTTCGGCCAGGATCGAGCGGAATCGGCTGCAACCCCGTTTCACGCGTCCAGATCGTGGCGACCGCCCCCGCGAACTGGAGATCCGACGTCGTAGAAAAGCCGACGACGACACGCCCGTCGAAGGACACGGCGTTCGCAGAACTGTTGGGATCAGAGACATTCCCGGGCAGGATTCCCATGCGGATGACCTCGCCCGAGTCCAACCAGATCGCGCCCTCCCGGCCGAGGGGGAAGGCGTTCTGCTGGACGAGCCCCACGGCGGTCCGCCCATCCCCGGAGATGGCGGCGGCCCGCACGAGAGCCAGACCGTTCGAAACATCGGACAGTGGAATGGGGCTCTGAAGATCGGTCCAGACGGACGCTTCTTCGGAGACGCCGCTGTTGCCCGTCACGACGAGTCGACGTCCGTCGGCAGAGACACCCCCGATCGGGACCTCGTAGTATCGAACAGGGGACGAATAGACCGGCGCATTGCCCAACCCGACGAGCAGTTCGCTTCCGACGGCGGCCGAAGAGGCGATCAGACACACGATGATCGAGAACGAGCGCATCCACTTCATCCGTTTCCTCCAATTCGATCACTGAACATATGAATACGGACGAGGGGAGCCGCCTACATGCCTGAACGCTTGCGTTCACCCGACGATCGACCATCCGGAATCACGACTTGAACCCAGGATCTCTTGGATCGCGCTCGCGGAGCGCTCGAAGCGAGATGGCTTCGCATTCGACGGCGCCTCGGCCAGCGTGGGGATTCCGGACTGCTGCTCGAGTACACAGAAGAATGCTCGAAGGAATCCGCGCTTCCAGGATGGCTTCACGGCCGGATCTCGGAGTCGATGGGACGGGCCGGATCATCTCGACCAACTCGGCAGAATCCGCGCGGAACGATTTCCCATTCTACGAATCGCGTCCAGGGCGACCATGCCGAGCGCAATAGCCAGATACGGCCAGACTCGATGGGTCGAAACAGGCGTGCGCAGGTCCAGGATGAATGAGCGGATGAGGCCTTGCGTATCGACCTCGTAGCCGACGAGCACCAGTCCATCCTCTGAGATGCCCGTCAGCGTCGCCCGATCCGCTGCTAGGCCGATTGGAATTCCACCGCGGATATCCAGATACTCCGCGAGCGTTTGCATGTCATGGGCCTGACTCCAGACGAACGGAACGTCGAAGATTCCTCCACCGGGAAGAATCAGGTCCGCCCTTCCGATGATCGTCGAACCATCCGACGGAATGTCGACCGCTGTGATGGCGTCCGTCCCTGCGGGCCGGCCCAGCCCAACCATCCCGGTCTGGGCCGTCCAACGAAACAGAACGCTCGACTGGGAACCCGTTTCACGCGCGGCCCCGGCGATCACGAGCCCGTTTTCCGAGACGACGGCATCGCCGCTCCCATCTGTTCCGGCGAGCGCTCCGAGCTCGACGATTCCCGTCGATGCCGTCCAACGAAAGGCGGTCGATCTCGTTCCGACGATGACCTTCCCGTCCGCCGAAATGTCGCTCGCAGAACTGAACGAGGTCGAGCCCGGATCGAGCGACTCGAAGCCACCCGCGACCGTCCACCGGAAGGCGCTCGAATCCCGGACTCCTACGATGATCGAGCCATCACCGGACACCGCTCTTGGAACGACCGTCGTGTTCGATCCGGGATCGATCGAGACGATTCCGGTCGTTTCGGACCAACGGAAGGCCTCGAATCCTGAATTCCCCGACGCCTGGCCGATGAGCACTGCTCCATCTGCAGAAGCATCCTCGACGAGTACGCCGCCGTTCGATGATCCAGGCAAGCTCGGAAGGATCTCGATCCCCCCGTTGGGGGTCGATCGCCAACCCGTCAAGAAAAGATCCGAACCCGCGATGACGTCGCCCGATGCCGCAATTGCGAGGGCCTGCGGGCCCACGAGACCGTTCTCGTCCCCGACGAAGCGAATCGAAAGAGCAGAAACGGAGCCAGCACCGACCAGGACCAGGAGACACAGGCATCCCGCGCAGAGAATCTCGAGCCGTCCGAGATTCGATACCCGAAAGGGAAACGATCCGGCGATCCATGGCGAATTGAAATCGATCATTCCGACGCTCCTTGGAACGGGATCAACCATCCACTCGATAGATACATGCGGCAGTCGTCGTGACGATCGTAGTCGCTTCGGGCCAGTGAAGAAACCAGGCGGTCGATCGCCAGAGCCTGCTCGTCGTCACGGCGCGCAGAATCGACACGGCCGAGCCGTCGATGCGCATAACCGGAATTGTCGCGAAACGGATGAGGGCCATCACAGCACGCCCTTGCAGGGACGCCTGGCGTCGCACGGATTCCGCTGGACCGGCCTACGGTTCGGTCGGCCTCGTGTCAGACGGCGCTCTCGACCCGCTCCTCGCTGCGTGGCGCCTCGATTCGACTCCGCCCGGCTTCGACACACGCCCGCAGATCCGCCCCCGACGGTTCCTGGAAGACGCGTAGCCCGAACTCCGGCACCATCGCCAGGATCCGGTCGAAGAGGTCGGATTGGATCGCCTCGTAGGTCACCCAGGCCGTATCGTTCGTGAAGCAATAGACCTCGATGGGAACGCCCTTCGGCCCCGGCGCGAGTTGCCGGACGAGCAGCGTGTAGCCGGTCTGATGGATCTTCGGATGATGCTTCAGGGTCTCGAGGATCCAGGCCCGGAAGGTGCCGAGATTCGTGAGCCGCCGGAGATCCGCCGGCACGCGGGGGTCGAGCCCGGGGGCCGCGTTGGCCTCGGCGAGTTCCCGCTTCTTCCTCGCGATGTATTCCGAAAGAAGCGACCAGTGCGCATAGCGCTCGATCTCCTCGTCGCTCAGGAAGTAGACGGTCTGGAGGTCGATGAAGACCGATCGCTTGATCCGGCGTCCTCCCGATTCGGACATGCCGCGCCAGTTCTTGAACGAGTCACTGATCAGGCGATGGGTCGGAATCGTCGTGATCGTGTTGTCCCAGTTCTGGACCTTCACCGTGTGCAGGGCGACTTCGATGACGTCGCCGTCCGCGCCGAGATCGGGCATCTCGATCCAATCGCCCACCCGGATCATGTCGTTGCTGGCGATCTGGATGCTCGCCACCAGCGACAGGATCGTGTCGCGGAAGATCAGGAGCAGGACGGCGGTCATCGCCCCGATCCCCGAAACGAAGATCCAGGGCGAGCGATTCATCAGGGCAGCCAGGACCAGCAGCGCCGCCAGCAGATAGATGATGATCGAGACGACCTGGAGATAGCCCTTGATCGGCCGTTTCCGATATTCGGGATGGCTCTCGTAGATCGCTTCGGCGGCCTTCAGGAAACTCGAGAGGCCGAGCGCGCCGACGACGATCATCGTCGAAACGGCAACGCGCCGGATCAGGTCCGTCACCGGCTCCGGAACGTCGGGAAAGAAACCCATTCCGTAGTAGACGACGAAGGCCGGCGCGACATGGGCGATCCGGCTGAAGACCCCGGCGCGAACGATCTCGTCGTCCCAATGGGTCGACGTGCTCGCGGCGAAACGTCGGACGGATCGGATCAGGGCCCAGCGGACGAGGAAATAGACGAGGGTCGCGGCGAGCAGGACGAACGAGATCTCGATCAGGTCGACGACCCAGCTGCCCCATTCCGAATCGAGCCCGAATTCCTTCAGCCAGGCATCCATCTCGTTTCGAAGCCCCCATCGGCCACACGCCGGCATCTGCCGTCCGCGAGCCTATCGCAGATCCATGGCCGACATCACTGACGGATTTCGTCTACCCTCCCCGCCGATGCCCCCCGCACGGAAGAGTCCGAAAACCCGCGCTCCGAAGACCCGACGTCGCACCGCCCGGACGGCCCTCGGCGAGCTCGACCACATCGAGATCCGGGGTGCCGCCGAACACAACCTGAAATCGATCGACGTCGAGATCCCGAAGAAGAAACTCGTCGTGATGACCGGCGTCTCGGGTTCGGGCAAGTCCTCCCTCGCCTTCGACACGCTCTATGCCGAGGGCCAGCGACGCTACGTCGAGAGTCTCTCCGCCTATGCCCGGCAATTCCTCGGACAGATGGAAAAGCCCCGCTACGACACGATCCGGGGACTCTCGCCCACGATCTCGATCGAACAGAAGACGACGGGCAACAATCCCCGCTCGACGGTCGGAACGATCACCGAGATCTCCGACTATCTCCGGGTCCTCTGGGCACGCG
This sequence comes from Deltaproteobacteria bacterium, assembly GCA_011051925.1. Taxonomy (GTDB): domain Bacteria; phylum Myxococcota_A; class UBA9160; order UBA9160; family UBA4427; genus UBA4427. Next base: position 5,730 of record DRKE01000376.1, on the reverse strand, counting down.
CGGGCCGCCAGTACTGCCATCTCTGTGGCGATCGCGTCGAGAGCCAGACGGCGGAGCAGATCGCGAAGACGCTTTCGCGTCTCGAGGCCGGCACCCGCCTGATCCTGCTGGCGCCGCTGCTCGTGAATCGGAAGGGCGAACATCGGGAGCTCCTCGAAGAGGCGCGCCGGGCGGGCTGGACCCGGCTGCGGGTCGACGGCGAGATCCTCGCGACCGACGAACTCGAAGCCCTGGACAAGCGGAAGAAGCATCATGTCGAAGCCGTGATCGATCGGATCGTCGTGAAACCCGGCATCCGGAGCCGGCTGACCGAATCCGTCGAGACGGCCCTTCGCATCGGCGAGGGCGTCCTGATCGCTTCGGCCGGAGACGCGCCGGACCGGACCTTCTCGGAACACGCAGCCTGCGCGAAATGCCAGGTCTCGTTTCCGGAACTGACGCCCCAGGCCTTCTCCTTCAACAGTCCCCAGGGCATGTGTGGCGACTGCAATGGCCTCGGCAATCGTTTCGAGATCGACCCCGACCTCGTCGTGCCGGACGATTCGCTTTCGATCGACGAGGGCGCGCTGAAGCCCTGGGGCGAGAACGTGTCGAAGAAGGACGGCTGGGGCAGCGGTTTCCGCAAGCAGATCCTGGCCCAGCTCTCGATCGATCTCGACACGCCCTGGCGTCGGCTTTCCACGCGGCAGCGCGAGCATATCCTCTACGGAACCGGCGAACGGCGCTTCCGCGTGAAATGGAAGGGCAAGAGCGGCGGTGGCGGCCAGTTCGACACGACCTGGGAAGGCCTGGTTCCGAGGCTCATGCGGCGCTTCAAGGAAACGAAGTCCGAGAGCATGAAGCGCTGGTACAACAAGTTCATGGCGGATACCGCCTGTACGACCTGCCAGGGGACGCGGCTTCGAGCCGAGAGCGCGGCCGTGCGGGTGGCCGATCGGACCCTCGTCGAAGTCTCCGCGATGACCGTCGACGAAGCCCGGGCCTTCTTCGGCGGGATGGCCCTCGAGGGGGCCGAACAGGAGATCGCGGTCGAGATCCTGAAGGAAATCCATTCAAGGCTCGATTTCCTCGCGGCCGTCGGCCTCGGCTATCTCTCCCTCGACCGCGCCGGCCCCTCGCTTTCCGGTGGCGAGTCCCAGCGCATCCGCCTGGCGAGCCAGGTCGGGTCGGATCTCACGGGCGTCATCTACATCCTCGATGAGCCCTCGATCGGGCTCCATCCCCGGGACAATCGGCGACTGCTCGAAACCCTCGAACGGATGCGCGACATCGGCAACACGGTCGTCGTCGTCGAACACGACGAGGAGACGATCCGCGCAGCGGACCACGTGATCGACTTCGGCCCGGGTGCCGGGATCGCGGGGGGCGAGGTCATCCACGCCGGAACGCCGGAATCCCTGGAGCGATGTCGTGCCTCGCTCACCGGCGCCTATCTCGCCGGCCGCCGAAGGATCGAAGTGCCCGGAGAGCGGCGCATCGCGACGGGCAGCCTCAAGATCCACGGAGCCCGGGAGAACAACCTCCGCGATGTCGACGTGGAGATCCCTCTCGGCGTCCTGACGGCCGTGACCGGCGTTTCGGGTGCGGGCAAGTCGACCCTGGTGAACGACATCCTCTATCCCGCCGCCGCCCGGGAACTCGTCGGCAGCTCGGCCCGCGTCGGTCGGCACCGGCGCGTGTCAGGCCTGGGCCAGCTCGACAAGGTGATCGACATCGACCAGCGCCCGATCGGTCGCACCCCCCGCAGCAACCCCGCGACCTACATCAAGGTCTTCGACGAGATCCGACGTTTCTTCGCCGACCTGCCCGAAAGCCGGATCCATGGCTACAAGCCGGGCCGCTTCTCCTTCAACGTGAAGGGCGGCCGCTGTGAAGCCTGCGAAGGCGATGGCGTCCGGAAGATCGAGATGCATTTCCTGGCCGACGTCTTCGTCCGCTGCGAACAGTGCCACGGCAAGCGATTCAACGAAGCGACGCTCCGGGTCGAGTATCGCGGCCATTCGATCGCCGACGTGCTCGATCTCACCGTCGCCGAAGCGATCGTCCTCTTCTCGGCGCATCGCAAGGTGGCCGAGCCGTTGCGCCTGCTCGAGCGGGTGGGCCTCGACTATCTCCATCTCGGCCAGCCCTCCCCGACGCTTTCCGGGGGCGAGGCCCAGCGCATCAAGCTCGCCCGGGAACTGTCGAAGAGGGCGACCGGCCGGACCCTCTACATCCTCGACGAGCCGACGACGGGCCTGCATTTCGAGGACGTCCGGAAGCTGCTCGCCGTACTCGACGAACTCGTCGAAGCGGGCAACAGCGTCGTCGTGATCGAGCACAATCTCGACGTGATCAAGACCGCGGATTGGATCATCGATCTCGGTCCGGAAGGCGGGCCCGAAGGAGGCGGGATCGTGGCCTGCGGCACGCCGGAAGACATCGCGCGTTCGAAGGCCTCCCATACCGGCCGGAGTCTGGCGCCCCTGCTCAAGCCAGCTCGGAAGTCCCCGGGTCGGAAGGCTTCCCGTCGGGCGTCTCGGAGCCGTTCGCCTTCCCGGCGTTCTCCGGCGAAGGGGCGGCGCGGCTCGGATCGAACCACTCGATGATCCGCGCGTTCTCCTCTCTCGGCCAGGTGTGGGACAGATCCCGGATCTCGCGGTAGACGAGTTCCGCGCCCGCCTCTTCGAGAACCCGGGCGGCTTCGCGCGCGAGCGCGACCGGGAAGAGCCAGTCGCGGGCGCCATGGACGAGCCGGATCGGCATCCCTCGCGCCCGATCGAGGTTGCCGAGCGCGAAATTCGCCGGATGCAGCACGCCGGAGACCGGGGCGAGATGGGTGTAGGGCGCAGCGTCCGCGAGTCCCGCCAGCAGGGTCATCGTCGCGCCGTCGGAGAGTCCCGTGAGAAGGACGTGCCGGCGGTCGACCTTCCATTCCGACGACACCCACGCCGTCGCCCGTGCGAGTGCGCTGCCATCGAGCCCGGGCTCGGCAAGCGACCAGGTCGGTCCGCTGGAAGTCGGAGCCAGCAGCAGGAAACGGCGCGAGCGGGCTTCCCGAAGCCAGGTCCAGAGGAAATCCGCACCGTTTCCCGATCCGCCATGAAGGGCGACGACGAGGGGCCAGGCCTGGGATCCGTCCCAGTGCTCGGGCACGTAGAGATCGAATCCGCCTCGCACGTCGATCCCACCCGAGCGGAAGAGACCGACGCGCGCCCGGCCTTCCCGGCGTCCCGGCGGCGCCTCGAGCGATGCCAACCGGTCGCGGCAGAAGGGTTCGGCAAAGAAGGACGATACCGGCGGCAGCATCCCCCGCAGCGGATAGAGGGCCGCCTGGGCACGCGCATGAAGATGCATCGCTCGAAGAGCCCGACCCACTGCCTCCCCGTCCGTCCCCGGCTCCACGAGATCGCAGAGCGCTTCTTCAGCCAGGCGGGCGGCCTCGAGAAGGCGATCGCGGAACTCGCGAAGGGCATCCGGTGTCTCGCATTCGTCGAAGCCCACGCGGGCTTCGTGGAGCGCATCACGAACGGGTTCGAGAAGAACGCGGATCCGCGGCAGATCGGGAGGATGAAGTCGCCGGAAGGCCTGTTCGAGGCCATCCAGGGCACCCAGGAGTCTCGAACCGAGCCTGGCCACGACCCGCCCGAAACGGCTTGCCCGCTCGTCTTCGGATGCGTCGGAATCAGGCTCGCCCCGCCCGTCGCGGGGACCGTCGCCGTCGTGCCCTGCTCGTCCAGCCATCGCTTTACGGTATGATCCCGCGGGCGCAAACGCGAATCGACGAAGATCCTTTTCCACCCATCCAACCTGCGGCTGCAATCGATTGCCGGCCGCCATCGAGGACCCCATGAAGTCTTTTTCCCGCGGAACCCGTGGCCTCCGCCTCAGGCCGATGTCTTTCTTCCTGTCCCTCCTCCTGATCGTGTCGGCGAACGTCTTCGCCTCGACGGATGCCTTCGCGGCCTCGGCCCCGAAAACCGACGACGAGAAGGCCTTCTATTCGATCGGTGCGAACATGGCGGTCCAACTCAGCCAGGCCAACCCGATCTCCGACGCGGAACTCGATCAGCTGGTCCAGGGCCTCCGCGACGGAATCCATGGCGACACGCTCGCCGTCGATCAGCAGGAAGGCGCGACCCTCGTCCGCGCCATGCTCAAGAAGCGCCAGGAAATCGCGATGAAGGCGGAGAAGGAGGCGTCCTCCCGGTACCTCGCGGCCGAAGCCAAGAAGAAAGGCGCCCAGAAGACCGAGTCGGGCCTGATCTACACCGAGCTCGTACCGGGAACCGGTGCGTCACCCACGGCGACCGACAAGGTCCGCGTCCACTACCACGGTACGCTTCGTGACGGGACGGTCTTCGACAGCTCCGTCGATCGCGGCTCGCCCGCGGAGTTCCCCCTGAACCGCGTCATTCCCTGTTGGACGGAAGGGGTCGCGAAGATGAAGGTGGGTGGGAAGTCAAGACTCGTCTGTCCGGCCGAGATCGCCTACGGCGATCGCAGTACCGGTCGCATTCCGGGCGGCGCGGCCCTCACCTTCGAAGTCGAGCTGCTGGACATCGTCGAATAGGGCCCCGCCCTCGGCCGCGAGGATCGCGGTCGCGGACGAAAAGAAGCAGAAAAGCACCCCCAGGAGCGGAAGCAGCGCACGCAGGTCGCGAGCGAGGCGGCGTGAGATACGTTTGCGTCGGCCCCGCCAGGGGATCGGTCGCTCGGGATCCATCGACTTCCTCCGATGGTCCCGGTTATCGGCCCCCCGACTTTCCGGCTTGATGCCCATCGGCTGCGTCGTCGTCGCGTGAGGCAGCGCTCGCGGAGGGTCGGGGCCCGACCGCAGCCAGAGCCTTTTCGACCGAAGCGATCGTCGCATCGTCGGCCAGGCGAAGCGCCTGTTCCGGGTCGATCGCCAGCAGCCGGGCGAGCCAGACCCACGCCCGAAGCCCCCGCCCGACGAGCGCGGGGGTGGCATCGGCTCCGCGTGCGGCCGCAACGGCCTCCTCGAGTCGGGCGAGCGCCGCTTCGAGCGCTGCGGGAGGAAGACTCTCGGCCGCATCGGCCAGCGTCGCGGGATCCAGACGCGCGAGGCGACCCGCGATCTTGGCCGACCGGGCGAGTGCGGGCAGATGGCGCGGGATCCCGACGAAGGGGTCGGATGGTCCCTTTCGTCCTCCTTCGGCGTCCGCCCGCTCGCGCGCCTTGATCGATTCCCAGCTCTCGACCTGAGCGTCGAGGCTGGCGGGGGTCTCCGCCTCCGCGAAGACATGGGGATGGCGCCGGACGAGCTTCGACGAGATCGCCTCGACGACGCCCCCGAAGTCGAAGAGCCCCTTCTCCTCGGCGATTCTGGCCTGGAAGACGACCTGGAAGAGCAGGTCGCCCAGCTCGTCCCGCAGGCTCTCTGGATCCCCGCTCGCGATCGCCTCGTCGACTTCGTAGGCCTCCTCGATCGTATGGGGCGAGATCGACGCGAAATCCTGCTCCAGATCCCACGGGCACCCCCCTTCGGGGTCCCGAAGTCGGGCCATGATCCCGAGAAGCGCCTTCATCTCCACCGCCGCATCCGCCATCGCGCGAGTATAGGCCGCCGGCTCAAGGCAGATTCCCGATCGGTCGATTCCTGGAAGAGCCCCTCCGCGCCCCGGGCGAAGGAATCGCCGCCATGACCGAGCTCCCGCGCATTCCGCCAGCCTCGCCGACCGTCGGAATCCCGCCCCTCAAGCCGACGCGCAAGGGCGAGCCGGACCCGCG
>DRKE01000375.1 GCA_011051925.1 Deltaproteobacteria bacterium | reverse complement strand
GTGGAGCGCGGTGCGGCGCAGGACCACGGCAATCGAGGCGGGCGCTTCCGGGTCTTCGTCGGCGAGCCCGCGTTCGATCGCATCGAGTTCGCGCAGCGCTTCCCGCCGGTATCGATTCGCCCGGTAGCGTCGAACGAGCCAGGAGAGAGAGAGCCCCAGCAGGATCATGAAGAGGCAGGACGTCGCGATCGCGGCGGGCGTGCGGGGAAGCCAGTCGACGGGCGGGGGCGCGACGATGTCTTCGAGGCCGGCGAGCAACTCGGCGAGCCCGGTCGGAGCGCTTTCCGTCATGGCCTTTCCGGTCCCGGTCGGACCCCCATGAGTCGCTGGAGTTGCATGGCGGTGTCCTCTGCCGTACTCACGGGCAGCACGGCGGCGCCCGTCTCGGCCTGCCAGTCGAGGAGCCGTTGGATCCGCGCGCCGGAATGCTTCTCGAGGCGTTCGCGGACGCGACGATTCCCGAGATCCAGATTGAATTGAAGACGTCCGTCTCCCACGACGAGCGACCCCGCGTCGGGCAACACACGAGCCAACGGATCATGCACCAGGGCGAGAACCACGTCGTTGTGTCGCGACAGTCGGGCGACGTGCCGCCGGACACCCGCTTCCGCTCCATCGAAATCGCTGATGAGGACGAGAAGCGAGTCGTGCCCCATGATGCGGTCGACCGCTTCGATCGCGCGACCGAGCATCCCGGGTTCGCTTTCGACGGGGCTGTTCGCATGGAGAGCCGAGTTGGCTCGGCTCACCGTCTCGAGGAAACGATAGACGGCGCGCCGGCTGCGGTGCGGCCGGTGCTCGGTCCAGCGGGCATCATCGAACACGATGCCGCCCACGCGATCCCCTTCGGCCAGCACGCGCCAGGCGATCAGCGCGGCCAGTTCCGCCGCGGTGACGGATTTCATGTTGTGGCGGGAGCCGAAGAACATCGAGATCCGCTGGTCGACGACGATGAAGGCCGGGCGATCCCGCTCTTCGAGAAGGACCCGGACATGGGGTTCGCCCGTTCGGGCCGTCACCTTCCAGTCGATCGCCCGGACGTCATCCCCGGGCAGGTAGTGTCGGATCTCCTCGAAATCGAGGCCGCGTCCCCGGATTCGCGACGCCATCCGGCCATTCAGGGCGCTCCGTGAGGGCTGACGCGGGAGAAAGGAGAAGTCGCCTGCACCGAGTTCGAGGGAGCGAAGTCGATCCAGGGTCGAATGGATCCGCGGGTCGACGGCCTCTTCGTTCACGAATCCCGGCCTTCCGTCCATGTCGCGCCTCATTGATCAGGGCAGGGCGACACGCTCGAGGATCGCGTCGATGATCCGGTCCGCATCGATGCCTCTGCCCTGTGCTTCATAGGAAAGGATCACGCGGTGTCGTAGAACAGGATGAGCCAGCGCCCGGACATCGTCCGGGGTGACGAATCCTCTTCCCCGCAGCCAGGCATGGGCCCGGGAACAACGGTCGAGCGCGATCGAAGCCCGGGGGCTCGCGCCGACGTCGAGCCAGGCGGCGATCTCCTCGGAGTAGTGGTCGGGTCTTCGGGTCGCATGAACCAGGTCCGCGATGTACCGCTCGATCGACGGGGAGACGTGGAGGGCCGCGATCTCCTGACGGGCCTCGAGAACGACATCCTGGCCCGTTCGTTCCTCTGCTCTCCTTCCACTCTCCGAGGCATCTGCCGCCGGCGCCCGCCCACCCGGGGCGGGGTCGAGTCCCAGGGCCGCCGATTCCTCCGATCGGACGAGTCGCACGATCTCGATCTCGTCCTCGACGGAGGGAGCGCCCACACGGACGTGCATCAGGAAACGATCCATCTGGGCTTCGGGGAGCGGGTAGGTCCCCTCGTGTTCGATCGGATTCTGGGTCGCCATCACCATGAAGAGAGCGGGCATGGAATGGGTCTTTCCCGCGACCGTCACCTGACGTTCTTCCATCGCCTCGAGCAGGGCCGACTGCACCTTGGCCGGCGCCCGATTGATCTCGTCCGCGAGAACGATGTTGGCGAAGACGGGGCCGGGTTCGAAGCGGAACTCGCCCCGCCCATCGACGGAATGGTAGACCTCGGTTCCCGTGACATCCGAAGGGAGGAGATCCGGCGTGAACTGGATGCGACTGAAGGCCGCATCCAGGTTCGTGGCCAGTGTCCGGATCGCCCGGGTCTTGGCGAGGCCCGGCAATCCCTCGATGAGCAGGTTGCCGTTCGCGAGCAGCCCGATCAGGAGCCGCTCGATGACTTCGTCCTGGCCGATGATCGAGCGACCCATTCGCGTCTGCAGCTCGAGAATGTCGTCGCGCGTCGTCAAGGAGGGACCAGACTCGTCCGGGGGGATCCGCTCAGGGCTGGTCGGGATCGTAGTGGATTTCCTTGACCTTCATGTTCCGGGACCAGCGATTGGGATTGCTGAAGATGACCTTGCCCTCGCCGGAGTACAACCAGTCCATGCGGTAGGTGTCGCCGCCGAAATAGAAGGGGATCCAGTTCTTTCCGGTCGGATAGCCCCGGATGTCATCGGGCTCGCCGATCGCGTTCCGGACCTGTTGCTGGCTCATCCCGGTCTCGACCTTCGAGAGTCTGGAACCCGGCGGGACCGGTTTCTCGGTCTCTTCCTTCGCAGCGGCCGTCGAACCGGTTTCGGTCTTGTCGCTCGATGACGCGCAGGCGCCGAGCGCGATGGCGAGGCCGATGATCAATCCGGTCGATAGGAGGTTCCGAATCCCCGTCCTCTTCATCCCTGTCCTCTTCATCTTGTCTTGTCCATTCTCTCTCGATTGT
>DRKE01000374.1 GCA_011051925.1 Deltaproteobacteria bacterium | reverse complement strand
GTCTGTCGATGGCGGGGGCGGGGATCTTCATCGCCCGTCAGGCCTGGGTCGCGCGCGCGGCGTTGGGCCGGCTCGAAGCAGGACTCGCCTGGGGGTTCGGTGTCTGGGGACTGTCGTGGTGGACCGCCGGATCCCTCGGCGAGATCGACCGCTTCGTTCCAGACACCTATGCGCCGAGTACCTGGGTCCTCTGGCTGTCGGCTTCGACGTTCCTGCTGGAACTCGGATCGGCGCGATGGGATTGGCGACCGGGACGGATGATGACGCTCGTGAGCCTGCCGGGCGCGATCCTGCTTTTCTTCGTCTTTCTCGACGCCGTTCCCCACCTTCTCGCCCGGGGCGGTTGGCTCGTCTGGCCTCCCCTGTTCGTGACCTTCTTCTTCTTGTGGGAGCGGCTGGAGGACGCGGATTCCCGGCTGCTTCGACACTTCCGGTCGGGTTGTCTCTGGTTCTTCGCGCTGTTCATCGCGACGGCGTCGTCGGGTCTGGTGGGCGTCGGGGCGGGCCTCGAGGGTGATTGGGCCGTCGCGGCCTTCGGTGTGGGGCTTGCGGGCGTGTTGTTCGGGCTCGTGGCCGCGTACGAGCGGGAACGTCCTCCCTTCGAGAGGGATCGGGAATCGGCCTTGTGGTCGGGTCTGGTTCCCATCGCGAGCTTCGCCCTGGCGACGATCGTGGGCATCCAGTTCGAGGCGCGGGGAAACGCCTCGCCCCTGCCCCATCTTCCGCTCCTCAATCCGATCGATCTCACGGTCTGGCTCCTGGCACTCCCGGTCTGGTCCATCTGGCGCGAGGTCGATCGCGCTCGAGACGGGTCGATCGATCAGGGGGAGAAACGGGCGGTTCTTCTCGTCGCCTGTACCGTCGCCTTTGCGGCGTTCAACGGGGCCCTCGTGCGTGCGGTCCACCAATGGGCGGAAGTGCCTTTTTCGGGAGACGCGCTGTGGGGGTCGGTCGCGATGCAGGTCACGTTCTCCATCGCGTGGACCCTGGTCGGCATGGCCGGCATGCTGGTTTCGAGTCGGCGAGGATGGCGCGAGGCCTGGATGGGCTTTGCCGGATTGCTCGGGATCGTCGTCGTCAAGCTCTTCCTCGTCGATCTTTCCCAGCTGAGTACCGTGGCACGCATCGGGACCTTCCTCGCGGTGGGCGCTCTTCTCCTCGTGCTGGGCTATCTCTCGCCCGTTCCGCCCGGGAGCACGCCCGGGAGCGGAGGTCAGGGGGCGCCGGAGTCCGCCGGTTCCGGCGGATCCGACGTCGGTCCGGTGGGCGACGCGGACGCCGACGCCGGGGCATCGGAGGCGACTTCCGGGCGTGGACCGATCGGAGAAACGCAATGATGGATCGAAAGGGGCCGGGAGACCGGCGAAAGAATCGGGAGGGGAGGCTGCGGGCCTCGTTCGAAGGAGGGCAGCGCGCTCTCCGGTCCCGGCTCTGGCTCGTGTTGCTCGTGATCCTGGGCCACGTGCCGCCCGCCGCGAGTGGATCCGGCGAATGGAAGCTCGAGGATTTTGCCGTCGGGCGCGAGATCCTGATGGACGAGGTGGGGCCCCTCCAGTCCGTCTTCCTCGACTACGCGGTCTATCGTCGGAGTGTCGAACCGGGTCTGGCGGACCTCCGTGTCTTCGACGAGCACGGGAAACCCCTCCCCTACGCGATCCGGCGCCGTCTTCCCGCGGCTGCATCGGAAGCGCGCGAACCGGTTCCGCTTCCGATCTTCCGCCTGGACGGGCCGAAGGGGTCGCTCTCCGGAGACGGGATGCCTTCGACGGGCGCCTATCGGATCGATGCCGAGCTTTCGGCGTCGGGGGCGATCGTCCGGGTTCGCCCCTCCGCCGAAGTCGATCCATCCGGGGGCGGAGGCGGGGTGCAGGCATGGCTTCTCGATGCGAGTGGGATCGGGGGCGCCATCGTGGGTCTCGAATTCGAACTCGGGGGCGGCGGGGGGGATTTCGTGACGCGTCTGCGTCTCGAATCGAGTTCCGATCTGGCGCGCTTCGAACCCGTCGCTGCGGATCTGGCCCTCGCCCGGCTCGAGCAGGAAGGACATCGGATCGAAAGGAACGCATTTTCGATTCCCGCGACCCGTGCCCGCTACCTCCGGATCGTTCCGACCGGCCCGGGTCCGCTCCCCGATTTGAAGGGCGTGCGTGCGCGTCTCGCTCCGAAGCAGGGCGAGGCGCCCCTTTTCCGGGAGACGATCGAGGGCCGACCGGATCCCGGGGATCAGGGGATCGTCCGCTTCGATCTCGGAGCGACGCCGCCGATCGACACGCTCCGGGTGCTGCTTTCCGAGCCGGATTCGATCGTCGAGGGGCGCCTCGAATCGGCTTCCGACCCCGATGGTCCCTGGCGTCTCCGCCAGCACGGTGTCTTCTACTTCCTCGAGCGTGACGGCCCGATCCGCAATTCGTCGGTCCGTGGTGGCGGATCGCCGGACCGCTATTTCAGGCTCGTGACCTCCTCGAAAGGCGGGGGACTTCGTGGAGATCCACCGCGTCTCGAGGTCGTCTGGCAGCCCGAGCAGCTTCTCTTTCTCGAGCGGGGTCCTGGCGTCGCCCGGCTCGGCATCGGTCGGCTCGGCGCCTCGGATGGCGCCTTCCCGGCCCGCGAGCTGCTCCGGATGGGGCAGGGATCCGACCACGATCCGACCGGGCCGACTGCGCGACTCGGTGCCGAATCCGTCCTGGCTGGCGATCGCGCCGTGGAGCCCGAGCCCCCGCCCCTTCCCTGGAAGACCTGGGGGCTATGGGCGCTGCTGCTCGCGAGCGTCGGTGTCGTGCTCGTCCTGACGCTGCGACTCATGAAGGAAAGCGACTAGAGATCAGCTCGTGCCCCCCTCGCTCGGTCGGGGTTCGTGAGCCGGCCTCCAGCGAACGACGGCCGGGCCGCTTCTTCCTGTACCATCCCGGCGAGTCGAGACGACTCCCGGGTTCCAGGAGGAGGACTTCGTGCGATTCAGGCTGAAACGCTTGCTGACGACGCTCGCCAATCGGGACGAGAGCGAGGGGGCGCTCGGGCGCCACAGTCTGATGCTCCTTTCGCTGGTCGTCATGCTCTGGGCTCTTCCGCTCGGGCACGCGATTGCCGGGAGCGGGACCCGGTTTCCGGTTCTCCTGGGGATCGTCGTGATCTCGGCGGTCTTCGTGAACATCCATCAGGGTTGGGTATTCGTCGTCACCCTGGTGATCGGCCTGGGATCGGTCATGGGGATCGCCTATGCCGAGTATGCCGGCTCGAACCCGGTCCGGATCGTGTCCGAGATCCTGGGATTGTCCGTTCTGGCCTTCACGACCTTCGTGATGTTCAACAGCCTGCTCCAATCGGAATGCGTCTCCAGCGATACGATCGTCGGTGGGATCTGCGTCTATCTCCTCGTCGGGCTCTGTTTCGCGATGGTCTACATCCTGCTGATCGAACTGGAGCCGGGCTCGATGCTTCGGGATGGCGAGCCGATCGCCCGACTCGTTTCCGATCCGAGTGCCCACGCGACGGTTCTTCTCTATTTCAGTTTCGTCACATTGACGACGCTCGGCTTCGGCGATGTGTCCCCGTACGGTGACATGGCGGAGATGTTCGCGGTCTCCGAGGCGCTGGTCGGGCAGCTCTATCTGGCGGTTTTCGTCGCACGTCTCGTTGCGCTCTACGTGATGCAGGATCGCATGATTCAACGCTAGCCGGAGTGGGGCCCGCCCCTTCTGGAATCGGGGTATCATGCTCGGAGGATCGGGCCGGTGCCTGGGAGGATCGGCGGATGTCCGATGAGTTCATCGATGTCGATTCCGAAGGTGTCTATCTGGGAATCACACCCGAGGAGTTCGGTGTGCGGATCGGCAGGGCTTCTTCGCCGCTGAAGACGGGCGAGAACGATGGGAACGAAGCGATAGAAGGAGCGACGATCGTGCCGCGAAAACAACTCAAGGAATCGATCGAACATCTGCGCGAGGAGCTGGCTTCGGGTGAGCCCCTCACGGGAGAGGATCGCGCGGAGCTCGAGGGCGTCCTCGGCGAAGTCTCCGGCATCCTCGACTCGAACGAGGGGGAGCACGCGACGCGGAAGGATTTCTTCTCGGAACTGGGAGAGCTCGTCGAGCGTTTCGAGGTGACCCATCCCAAATTGGCGATCGTGCTCGGGCGGATCGCCGATTCCCTCAGTCAGCTCGGCATCTGACGACCCGCTGGAGAGTGCGGATCGGGATCGTCCGGTCCCGTCCCGACAGGCCGGGTCACATCCGATCCGGCGAGGCGGACCATGGGCGCGTCGCCGGCCACGATCCGTCCATCGTGACGGATCCGCCCCGCATGGCATTCTTGCTCCATGGTCCAGCCGGCGAGGCGAGGTTGCGGATCCGGGTTCCATGACCCGCTCGACCCGGTGCCGACCCGAAACGCACCGCCACGGCTGCGGTCGTCGGGAGGGTGATGCGCCGCTGGAAAAAGAAGGGCAAGATTCCTTCATGGCGGGAACGGGAACGATGGACTCGTGATCGGTCATGCCGATCGCTTCGATCGCCATCGAAACGGGATCGGGGAGTCCGGGTGACGGTCGAAGAGAGCAAGGATCCCGATCGCGCGCTCGTCGAACAGGCAAGATCCGAATTGCCCCACGGTACGACCGCCTTCAACGAACTGGTCCGGCGTCATACGTCCCGGGTCTATGCCCGATCCTACGGCATCCTCCGGTCGAGCGCGGACGCGGAAGAGGCGGTCCAGGACGTCTTTCTGGCCGTGTTCCGGAATCTTCCGCGCTACCGGTTCGAACGGCCCTTTCTCCACTGGCTGAACATCGTGACGCTGAATGCGTGCCGCATGATCCTGCGCAAACGAGCCAGCGAACAACGTCGCCGACGTGCGGCCCAGGAAAAGGCCCCTCCACCCGAGCGACCGCAGCCGCCGGACACGGCTCTTCGGCAGCTGGTCCTCGAGCTGCTCGACACGCTGGATCCGGGAACCCGGATGCCCCTCATCATGCGATTCGTCGAGGGCTATACCTATCCGGAGATCGCGGAACAGCTCGATCTCTCGGAATCGGCCGTGAAGATGCGGGTTTCGAGAGGGTCGAAGAAGCTTCGGGAACTCTATGAAGCCCGGGTCGGGACCCGTGATCACATGCCGACGGGAAGGGATTGAATCGTGGCGGCTGAGGATCGACAGGACGAAGATCTCACCCGCGAGCTGCTCGGCCTGCTTCGGGAGGATCGGCCCGAGCCGCCATCCTCTCTTCCCGATCGGACGATCCGGAAGGTCCAGGCGGAACTCACGGCTCGGGATCTGATCGATCTCACGACCTTCGTCTTCCTCGTACGTTTCTGCGCACCCCTGCTCGACCTCGTGGCGGCGTTTTTCGGACATGATCCGGGCGCTGTGTACGATCGGCCTTCCCATGATCGGAGACCAGACGATGAATGAACAATTCGGACAGATCCAGGCGATGCTCGTCGACATGCTGACGAACGTGACGGGGAGCGCGATCGAGTTCCTGCCCAGGCTGATCGGGGCGTTCGCCGTGTTGCTGGTCGGCTGGATCCTGGCGAAGATCGTGCGTGCGATCCTGGTCCGCGCGGTCGAAGTCTCGCTCGACTCGCTCCTCGAGCGTTCGGGATTGATGGAAACCCTCGAGCGGGCTTCGATCACGGCCCAACCGTCCCAGATCGTCGGAGCCCTGGCGTACTGGCTCCTCTTCCTGCTCTTCGTGATGGCTGCGGCCGAGATCGTGGGGCTTTCGGCCGTGACCGCGGCCATCACCCGGATCCTCGGCTACATCCCGAGCGTCGTCTCCGCGGCGCTCGTCCTGGCGGCGGGCGTCTTTCTCGCCCGCTTCGTCGGCAACGTCGTGCGCTCGGCCGGGACGGCGGCGAACCTGTCGTACGCGAAGGGGCTCGGCGCTGTCGCGCAGACGAGCATCGTCGTGATGGTGGTCGTCGTCACCCTCGAACAGCTCGGCGTCGATACCCAGATCCTCGTCACGGTCATCACCGTCACGGTGGCGGCCATCACGGCGGGGATGGGCCTCGCCTTTGCGCTGGGCTCCCGGGATATCGTGAGCGCGATCCTCGCCGGGCACTATCTGCGTCAGACGCTGCCGGAGGGCGAGCCGATCGAGGTCGAGGGCCGTCGCGGCGTCGTCGAGCAGATCGGGCCGATCGCCACGACCTTCCGGGACGAAAGCGGAAGGTGGACGGTTCCGAATCGGCGACTGATGGACGAGATCATCCGCCAATGACCCGATCGGCATCAGGGATCGGCGGGCGTATCCGGATCCGCGCCCGCATGGGTGGTCGCGCCCCCTTCCGGACCGGGTCCCGTGAAGAATCCCGAAACCACGGGATGGGCGACGATCAGCCAGACGACGAAGGGGAAGGCATCCGAGACGAGTGAGGAAACGAGCGGCAGGGATTGTCCCGGCTGGAGGCGCTCGGTCAGATTCAGCGCGAGATGGCTGATGAAGATCGTGAAGACACCGAGCCCCAGCCCCAGCCCCCGTCGACGCAGTCCGAGGCCCGGCGTGACGAGAACGAGACTGACGAAGGGGACGAAGTTGACGTAACGCTGGCGGAAGGCGCCGACCCGGGCGCCCTCGAATCCGATCAGGTCATAGACCGGAGGCGCGACGAGATTCAGGAGATGGGCGTAGGCCAATCGCAACCATTCGTTCCAGAGCCAGGTCAGCCCGATCGAGATGACGGTGAATCCGGCGATGACGAGCAATGCCTTCTTCATTCCCTGCTTGCCACCTGCGACCGGCCTCCCGGGCGCCCGCCCGTCCGTCCGCCCGACCGGTTCCGGATCCCGGGTCGTCTTCATGTGGGGACGGAAACGGTTCGGTCGTGTACGAAGAAGCGGATCCAGCCATAGAGGACGCCAACGATCATGGCGATCAGGGTCGCTTGCCAGAAATAGAGATGGAAGAAGTCGAAATAGCCGTTCCAGTGGCGACCGATCACCAGGAGGGTGGTGATGCGCAGGACGTTGAAGACGAAGATCGCCGCGCAGCCCAGCGGGATGCCCCACAGTCTGGCTCGCAGGGGAGCTGGAAAGGCGAGGACGCAGGCCGAATAGATCAGCATCTCGAGAAGTCCGACGCATTCGATGATGATCGAGACGGCGAAGCCGTCGAGGGTGACGATCGTGTCACGATGGGTCGATCGATCCGTGAAGAGGCCGAGAAACGTATCGACGCTGAGTGCGGTGAATCGATCGAGCGCCTCCAGGGTGCCAGGCAGTTCATGCAGGGCGAGGTTGAAGAGTGCGCCCCCGATCGCGAGATAGAGGATCATCAGGATCGGATAGCGGAACTGGGGACTCTTCCAGAAGGCGCCGGGCCGCCGCTCCGGATCCCTCGGCCCGTCAGCGGTCGTCATCGTGCGGCTCCGAGGCTCCGTCTCCGCGATCCCGAAGCGCCGAAGCCGTTCCGAGGATGACGCGCGTGCCCTCGTCCTTTTCCACCCAGACGTCGCAATGGACGCGGGTGCGCGTGCCCTCGGGCTCCTCCGTCCGGATCCGAGCGTGGGTCGTCACGGTCTCGTCGACCCAGAGAACATTCGTCAGCTTGACCGACATCCGGCCGCCCTCGAGCCAGCCGAGTCCGAACTCGTCCTGCATGATCTGGGAAACGAAACAGGTGGACATCATGCCCTGCACGACGATATTCGGGAAACCGAGCTTCTTCGCTTCCTCGCGATCCGTATGGTAGTTCCGTCCCGGTCCCGAGAACATCCAACATCGGCGATCGTCGATCAGTCGGGTGACACAGTCCAGATCCCGCCCCGTGGCGGTGGGGAAGGGAGGCCGCGGGATCTTCCGGTTCGCGGTCGACTCGTCGACGACGAAGCCGTCGCGATCGTCGTTCCGGGGGGGCAGGAACGACTGGTAGGTCCGTCCCCGCACGAGGAGACGCCCCCGATCCTCCTCTTCGTCGCTCATGAGATCGGTTTCATTCACGACCCAGTCCCGTCCACGCTTCGAATACCGATCGACGATGGTGGAGCGCGAGCGAACCCGGGACCCGATCGGGATCGGGGCGAAGAGTTCCCAATCCTGTTGTCCGTGCAGGTTTCCGAAGAGATTCTTCAAGTACCATTGGCCGAGGAACCGGTAGCACTCGGAATGGTAGAGGAGCGGCGGCGCGAAGCGATCGTGAAGAGGATGACGATCGTCGAGGGCCTCCTGGTAGAATGCCACGGTCTTCTCGTCGACCTCGTATCGACTCGAGCCGCAATGTCGGCCGACATGGGCGGGTTCTCCCATCAGATTCATCGTCGGACTCCCCGGGTGAAGGCCCTTTCCTTCCCATCCCGATCGTAACAGGTCCTCCGGGCGTTTTCGGAGGCGGATTCCGATAAGATCGGGGTCGTTCTCGGACGTCCCCTGCCCCGCGCGCTCGGCTTCATCGCCCGGTCGGGTGACGCCGACGGACAGGGAGGATCGATGCCGGAAATCCGGAAGGTGGATCGTCTGCGGTCGCTGCTCTTCGCGCCGGCCGTTCGGCCCGACTTCATCGAGAGGCTCCCGGAGCGGGGGGCCGATGCCGTCGTCGTCGACTGCGAGGACGCGACCCCGGCGGGGGCCAAGGCAGAGGCGCGTGCCCACGTCCGGAAGATCGTGCCCCGGATCCTGGGTCCCGGGATGCAGGTCTTCGTGCGCGTCAACGCGGTCGTCTCGCCCTGGTTCGAAGCGGATGTGGCCGGGGGGCTGGTCGATGGGCTGTCGGGCATCGTCGTTCCCAAACTCGAGTCGATCGAACAGATCGACCGCGCCGCCGACGCCCTCGATCGGGCGGGCCAGGCCGGGATCGGGATCCTGGCGGGCATCGAGACGGCCCTGGGTGTGGCGGATGTCCGGGCGCTGCTCGCCCACCCGCGAATCGTGGCGGCCTATTTCGGTGCCGAGGACTTCGTCGCCGACATGGGGGGGGGCCGGACCCGGCCCGGGAACGAGGTGGCGTTCGCCCGGGCGTCCGTCGTCCTGGCGGCTCGATTGGCCGGGGTGCCCGCCGTCGATCAGATCGTCGCGGACTTCCGCGATGATGAACGCTTCCGCGAAGAGGCGGCCTCGGCCCGAGCCATGGGATACCAGGGAAAGCTCTGCATCCATCCGCGCCAGGTCGGGTTGGCCAACGAAGCCTTCGTGCCCACGCGGGAGGAGATCGAGCATGCGCTCCGGCTCCTGTCTGCCTACGAGACCGCCGCCGCATCGGGTGTGGCGGCGATCGAATTCGAGGGACAGATGGTCGACGAACCCCTGGCCGCCCAGGCCCGGCGTATACTCGCACGCGCACAGGATCGGGAATCCGAAGAGGGATCGGCGTAGGATCCACGGACATGCTGGCGGGAGGATGGAAGATTGTCGCGGCCGCATACGGGAAGATGGTTCGAGGAATTGACGCCCGGGTTGGTGATCCCCCATGCGATCCGGCGGACACTCACGGAATCCGACAACGTCGCCTTCACGACGATGACCATGAATCCCGCCTGGCTTCATCTGGACTTCGACTATGCGGAGAACGAGACCGAGTTCGGCCGGCCCCTGGTGAACTCGCTACTCACCCTGGGCGTCGTGATCGGGATCAGCGTCCACGAAACGACGCTCGGGACGACGGTCGCCAATCTCGGATTCCGCGAAGTGACCTTCCCCGCGCCGGTCTTTCATGGCGACACGATCCGCGTCGAGACCGAGGTTCTCGAGAGCAGGCCTTCGAGGTCGCGTCCCGGTCAGGGAATCGTCACCTTCGAGCATCGCGCCTTCAACCAGAGCGACGTCTGCGTGTGCAAGGCGGTCCGGGACGCACTGATGCGGAAGGATCCCGATGGGCAGGCGGTCGGGGAAACGCCATGATCGGAATGCCGAGCCGACGAGAAGAACGATGAACGAGATCCTGTGGACGCCATCGGACGCGCGAGCCGAGGGTTCCTCGATGCATGCCTTCCTTCAGGCCGCTTCGACGCGGGCGGGGAGCGATCTCCGGGACCATGCGGGTCTTCATCGCTGGTCCGTCGAATCGCCGGGGTCGTTCTGGGAACTCGTCTGGGAATTCTCGGACGTGCGCGGCACGCGCGGCGAACGGGCTTGCGTGTCGGGCCGGGAATTCCACGAGACGCGCTTCCTGCCCGATGCGCGGCTCAATTTCGCCGAGAACCTGCTGCGACGACGGGGACCCGAAGCGGCGCTGGTCTTCGTCGGCGAATCCGGGGAGCGCCGGGAATGGTCCTTCGACGAGCTTCACGAGGGGGTCACGAGGGTCGCGGCCTGGCTTCGGACGAGGGGTGTCGGCGTGGGCGATCGGGTCGCCGCGTGTCTGCCGAATCTGCCCGAGACGATCGTCGCGATGTTGGCCACGACTTCCCTGGGTGGAATCTGGTCCTCTTGCTCCCCGGATTTCGGGAGCGCCGGCGTGGTCGATCGTTTCTCCCAGATCGAGCCGAAGCTGCTCCTCTGTACGGACGGCTATCTCTACAACGGACGAAGGTTCGACACCCTGGGTCGTGTTCCGGAGATTCTCGCGTCCCTGCCCTCGGTCGAAGCCTGTGTCGTCATTCCCCATCCCGGTCTCGAAGAGGATCCAGCCGGGGCGGGGGACCGGCTCGCGAAGAACGTGGGCGCCGTTCCCGTCGTTTCCTGGCGCGACCTGATCGCGCAAGAAGCGGTCTCACCGCTCGTCTTCGAGCGACTTCCGATGGACCATCCGCTCTACATCCTCTACTCGTCCGGCACGACGGGCAAGCCGAAATGCATCGTGCATGGTGCTGGCGGAACGCTGCTCCAGCATCTGAAGGAACACCGTCTTCACGTCGATCTCCGACCCGACGATCGTTTCTTCTATTTCACGACCTGTGGTTGGATGATGTGGAACTGGCTGGTCTCCGGTCTCGCGACGGACGCGACCCTCGTTCTCTACGATGGCTCCCCCTTCCATCCCGATGCGAAACGCCTCTGGGCCCTGGCGGAAGCGGAGAGGATCGACGTCTTCGGCGTCTCGGCGAAGTTCATCGACGCGACGGCCAAGGCCGGCCTCTCGCCCGGAAAGGCCTTCGACCTCTCGAGGATGCGGACGATCCTTTCAACCGGCTCTCCCCTCGGCGGGGACAGCTTCGATTTCGTCTATCGGGAGGTCGCGCAGGACATCCATCTCGCGTCGATCTCGGGAGGCACGGACATCGTGTCGTGCTTCGTCCTGGGAAATCCGATGCTGCCCGTCCGAAGGGGTGAGATCCAATGCGCCGGTCTCGGCATGAAGGTCGAGGTCTTCGACGACGAGGGCCGGCCGATCGTGGGCCGGCCCGGGGAACTCGTCTGCACGAAACCCTTTCCGTCCATGCCGATCGGTTTCTGGAACGATCCGGAGGGCGCTCGCTATCGCGCGGCCTACTTCGAACGGTTTCCCGGCGTCTGGTGCCACGGGGACTGGTGCATCGAGACCGGGTCCGGGGGATTCATCATCCAGGGGCGCTCGGATGCCGTGTTGAACCCCGGTGGCGTTCGCATCGGCACCGCGGAGATCTATGCCCAGGTCGAGAACCTGGATGAGATCGCCGAGGCGATCGCCATCGGGCAGTCATGGGAAGACGACGTGCGGGTCGTCCTCTTCGTGAAGCTCGCTCCCGGTGTCGTCCTCGACGAGGACCTCGAAGCGAGGATCCGGAGCCGGATTCGCCAGAACGCATCGCCTCGCCACGTTCCGGCGCGCATCGTCGAAGTCGAGGACATTCCGCGGACGCGGAGCGGAAAGATCACCGAACTCGCCGTGCGGGACGTGGTCCACGGCCGTCCGGTGAAGAACGTCGAGGCCCTGGCGAATCCCGAGGCCCTCGAGTACTTCAAGGATCGCGCCGAACTCAGGAAATGAGGCGGGGCAGGACGCGGTCCGTGAATAGCGAGAAGGTCTTTTCGCTCAGGGGGGACAGCAGCAGATAGTCGAGGGGGATCTCTTCCTCGAGGCGCTGGAGGATATCGACGACGCGCTCGGGGCTGCCGTGGATGATGACATCGTCCATGTAGTGATCGACGTGATCCGGAGTCCCGTCTTCCGTGTCATCCGAAGCCTCCGAGCGGAATCCCGCGAGCGCCTGCTTGGGGATGTAGCCCGCCGTCCACCTCGCGCCGCGCTCGGCGATGGCCGCGGCGGCGGCGTCGGTCTCCGCCACGGCGACGAGGCGGGCCATCGGGATCGGGCGGGGCCGATCGTCGTGTCCCCACCGCTCGAGCCCGCTGTGGTAGTGGTCGAGCTTGCGGGCGATCTCAGCATGGGTCGAATGGGGGTCCATCAGGATCGAATGGCCGCGTTCGGCTGCCCATTCGATCGCGCCGAGGGAACTCGCAGCGACCCAGGTGGGGGGATGCGGCTTCTGTCGGGGCTTGGGCAGGACCTCGACGCCTTCGTAGCGATGGAACTCGCCTTCGAAGTCGAGGCGGTCGTTGCTCCAGGCCGCGAGCACGATCTCGACCGCTTCCCGGAATCGGGCCGTACTCTCGTCCTGGGGAACGCCGAAGACCGAGAACTCCGTCGGGTCGAACCCGCGGCCCGCGCCCCAGTTGACGCGGCCCCCGGAAAGAATGTCGAGGAGTGCGACTTCCTCCGCGATGCGAAGGGGATGTTGGAAGGCGGCCAGCGTGACGGCCGTTCCGATCCGGAGGCGACGGGTCCGGGCTGCGACGTGGGTGCCCATGACATGGACGGAGGGGCAGACGCTGTAGCCGCTGAAATGATGTTCGGCGAGCCAGACGGCGTCATAGCCCGTCTCGTCCATGATCCCGATCCGCTCGAGCGCCCGCGCGTAGACGTCTTCGAGCGGAACGCTCCGATCCCGCCAACCGAAGAACTGCAAGAGACCGACCTTCACGTTTCGGACTTCCTTTCCGATCCCCCGGAACCGGCGCCGGCGCCGAGGGCATTCCAGCGGCGGGAAACGCCGGGCCGGGTGGCCCGGATTGCGATCGCGGTTTCGGCTCGTCGGGCCCCGATCGGGTGCGGATCAGCCCCAGGGCTCCGCCTTGTAGAGAACGCGTCCGTCCTTTTCGACGATCCAGGAGACGATCTGGTTGAGATGATAGGGGATGGCTCCGGGGCCCCGGGTATCGATCAGGACGCGTTTCGTCGGTTGGACATAGCCGGTCTCG